>JAFAUV010000196.1 GCA_019243075.1 Bradyrhizobium sp. | reverse complement strand
GCCAATAGGCGTCATCGAAGCGCGCGCAGATTTTCGCGACCGCATCGCGGATCGATTGCTGGTTCTCGGAGAGCTCGAAGTCCATGTGATCAATCCTGTGCAGCAGGCCTGGTGGCGCCCTCGCGGATCATTGCCGCGATTTCGTCGCTGGAAAATCCGGCGCCGCGAAGCAGCTCCTCGCCATGCTCATTGAGACGCGGCGCGAGCCGCACCGTCTCCACCGGCGTCTCCGACCAGGATGCCGAGACCTTCATGCTTCGGATTGGCCCTTCCGTCGGATGCTCGACAACGGGAAAATACCCGGTCGCGACCAGATGCGGGTCTTCCAGCATGCTTTCGAGATCATGCATCGGCATCACGGGAATGTCGGCCTTGGTGAGCAGTTCCTGCCATTCGGCGGTGGTGCGCGTCTCGAAGATGCGCGCCAGCTCGCCATAGACGGCGTCGATGTTGACGGAGCGGCCGGCGAAGCTTGCGAATTTCGGGTCCTGCCGGAGATCGTCGCGACCCGTGGCGTTGAAGAAGCTTTCCCACTGCTTGTCGTTATAGACGATCACGCAGATGTAGCCGTCGGAGGTTCTGTACGGGCGGCGGTCGCGCGACAGATGGCGGGCGTAGCCGCCCTTGTCGAGCGGCGGATCGTAAGTGAGGCCGCCGAGATGATCGCCGAGCACGAAGCCCGCCATGGTCTCGAACATGGGAATGTCGACGCGCTGGCCGCGCCCGCTGCGGTCGCGATGCACGAGGCTCGCGCAGATCGCGCCGACCGCGGTCAGCCCCACGATGCGATCGACCAGCGCATTCGGCACGTAGCGCGGCAGGCCGTCGGAAGTCTGCGCCATCAACGCCGGCAATCCCGTCGCGCCCTGAATCAGATCGTCATAGGCGGGCTTGGCGGCATAGGGCCCGTTCTGCCCGAAGCCGAACACACCGGCATAGATCAGACGCGGGTTGCGCTTGGCGACCGCCTCATAGCCGAGATCGAGCCGCGCCATGGCCTGCGGCCGCACATTGTAGATCAGGACGTCCGCACTCTCGATCAGTCGCAGCACGGCCTCGCGTCCGGCGGCCTTCTTCAAGTCGAGGGCGATCGAGCGCTTGTTGCGGTTGGTGTTCAGGAATACCGGCCCCATGCCGGGATGCCGCGTCGGCCCGATCAGCCGCGTGACGTCGCCCTCGAGCGATTCCACCTTGATGACGTCGGCGCCGTAATCGCCGAGCATCTGGGTCGCATAGGGCCCCATCAGCACGGTGGTCATGTCGATGACCCGGATGCCTTGCAATGGACCCATGGCGTCGTTCACTCCCTGTTTCGTGTTGTCGGCCAAGTAACGGCAGGCGCGAGCGGAGATCAAGGGCGGCGCGCGTATGGGGGTATGCGGTTGGGGGCCGGCGGAAACCCATCACGAACCGATGATGGGTGCACTTAGGCTTATCCCACGGGACGCCACATGTTGCACTCGACTGCCGACTGTCGAATACTGCCGATGCTGCGCCGAACAAGAAGCAAGCCTAGGGAGCAAGGGTAGGAGCAAGAAAAATGGCATTTTACCGAGGCATGACCTGCGAGAACGTCACGATCGAGGGCGACAAGGGCACGCCGATCACCGCCTACACCGCAAAGCCGTCGGGCGCCGGGCCGTTCCCGGGCGTGGTTCTGATCCACCATTTGCCCGGCTGGAGCGAGCTCTACATCGAGAGCACGCGGCGCTTTGCGCATCATGGCTATATCGCGATCTGCGCCAATCTCTATGAGCGCGCTGGCCAGGGCAATCCGGACGATGTCGCCGCCAAGGTCCGCGCCGAGGGCGGCATCCCGGACTCCCAGATGGTCGGCGACACCGAGGCTGCGGTGAAGGGGATGCGCGCCCAGCCGGATCACAACGGCAAGGTCGGCGTGTTCGGTTCCTGCTCCGGCGGCCGGCACGCCTTCATCTATGCCTGCCAGAAGAAGGACGTCGATGCCTGCGTCGAGCTGTGGGGCGGCCGGGTCGTCATGGCCAAGGAGGAGCTCAATGACAAGACTCCCGTCGCGCCGATCGACATGACCAAGGACCTCTCCTGCCCGCTGCTCGGCCTGTTCGGCAATGACGATCGCGCGCCGAGCCCCGAGCAGGTGAACCAGCACGAGGCCGAGTTGAAGAAGCACGGCAAGGACTACGAGTTCCATCGCTATGACGGCGCCGGCCACGGCTTCTTTTACTGGCACCGGCCGCTGTACCGGGTGGAGCAGGCCATGGACGGTTGGAACAAGGTGTTTGCCTTCTACGGCAGGCATCTGGCGAAATAGGAGGCGCTGATATGTGCACATCGATCATCGAAGTCACGAGCGCCGAGGGCATGGCCAAGCGCGGCGATGCATGGTTTCCGCTTTCGCATGCAGTGGTCGCCTATGACCACGCGCGCCACGCCAATCTCGGCGATGTCATCACGCTCGATTTCATCAACATGGCACTGGAGCCCGGCGCGCGTGCAGGAGTCGAGCTGACGCTGGAGACCGCAAAGAAGCTGCGTGCCGCGCTGGATCGCGCGATTGCGGCGGCGGATTTCGAGGAAGCCGAAGTGCGGGGTAAGGGCGCGCCCGTTATCGCAAAGGCGGCGTGATCTTGTAGGGCGGCAAAGCGGCCGCGTCCGCCGCAGCTCGACAAGCAAAGGCGGAAGCATGCCCACCATCACGAGCACAATGCTGAAGGTGGGCATGGCGCTCCGCGCCTTTTCCCCACCCACCCTACGCCACCTCGCTTACCTCAGCGCTTTCCCTCGATCGCGATCTCGACGAGATAGGGCCGGTTGGCAGCCACCGCTTTCGACAGGGCCGGCGCGATGTCGTCGGACCTCTCGATCCGGATCCCTTCGACGCCCATACCGGCGGCCATGCGCACGAAATCGAAATCCGGTCCGGTGAGGTCCATCTGCTGGTAGGAATGCTGCGTGCCGGCCTGAAAATTCTCCCGCCAAACATCGGTGTTGTGCTTGAGGATGCGGTATTCACGGTTGGCCAGGATGACGAACACGATCGCAAGCCGGTGGTGAGCCGCGGTCCATAGCGCCTGGATGCTGTACATGGCCGAGCCGTCGCCGGAAATGGCGACCACCGGCCGTCCCGGCAGCGCGACCTTCACGCCGATCGCGCCGGCGAGCCCCTGCCCGATGCCGCCGCCACGGCCACCGAAATAATCGCCAAAACCGCGATAGTCGAAGGCGCGCGCGAGATCGAGGCTCGCCGTGATGCTTTCGTCGACGATGACAACATTGTTGGGAAGACCGCGCCGCAGCTCGGCGGCCACGCGCGGCATCGAGCTTGGCTCGCGGTTCCAGCTTTTTTCGAGGCGCGTGCGATAGGCCTCTTGCTCCCGCGCGCGCCATTCGGCGAGCGCCGCATGGCGGCGTTGCGCGGCCAGCTTGTAGCCTTGCGGCGCGCGCGAGGCGAGCATGTTCACCAGCGCGCTGATGCTCGCCGTCATCTCGCCGACCACGCCGGCGTCGAGCCGGTTGTTGAATGCCAGCCGCTCCGCCGATTCCTCGATCTGGGCAACGATAGCGCCATCAGGAATGTGGCCGCCCCGCGCGTACCAGATGTCCTCGAAGAAGGGGCCGCCGAGCAGCAGCACGAGATCGGCTTCGCCGAAAGCCTTGCGCACCTGCGCCGCATCGCCCGGCAGCGAGCCGCGATAGCTTGGGTGAGCCGTCGGAAACGGCGCGTGATGCCGCAAAGCCTCGAACCACACCGGTGCGCCGATCGCCTCCGTCAGGGCGACGAGGACTTCGGTGGCGCCCGATCGGGCGACATCATCGCCAGCCACGATGACGGGATTTTGCGATTTCAGGAGCAGCGATGCCAGCGCGTCGATGCCCTCGGGATCGGGATGCGTCGAACGCCAGAGCTTGTCGGCGGCAAGCTCCTCGACCGCGGTCTCCTGCTCCATCACATCGATCGGCAGGGCGACAAAGACCGGGCCTTGCGGCGCGTCGGTCGCGACCTTGAAGGCGCGGCGCAGCACTGGCGCGATCTCGTCGGCGCGCTCGATCTGCACGCTCCATTTGGTCACAGGCGCCGCCATCGCCACGAGATCGTGGCCGAGCAGTGGATTGGTGAGCCGCATGCGCGTGTCTTGCTGGCCTGCCGTCACCACCATGGGCGAACCGGCCTTCAGCGCACCATAGAGCGAGCCGATGCCATTGCCGAGGCCCGGCGCAACATGAAGATTGGCGACGACCGGACAGCGCGCGGCCTGCGCGTAGAAGCTCGCCGCGCTGACGGCGACGCCTTCATGCAGCGCCATGATGTAGTGAAGTTGCGGATAGGCCGGCAGGCTGTCGAGCAGCGGCGTCTCCGTCGTGCCGGGATTGCCGAAGATGTGACGCACGCCATGCGCCAAGAAAGAATCCATCAGCACGCGACGTCCGCGCATCCATTTCCCCGTTGTTCGTGGGATGGGTTGAACGAAGTGAAACCCATCTCGCTTGCGAACGGTTAATGGGTTTCGCTACGCTCAACCCATCCTACGGTCGCCCTGCAGGGCGGGCAAAGCGAAGATGGCCGGCATGGCGCCCGCCCTACGCTTCCTTGCGTGATTACTTCACCGGCTCGAGGATCGAGACGTAATTCGCGACCGCGGCCCCGCCCATGTTGAAGATGCCGCCGAGTTTGGCGTTATTGATCTGCATGCCCTCGGGGGCTTGCCCCGCGAGCTGCATCGCGGTCAGCACATGCATGGAGACACCGGTGGCGCCGATCGGATGGCCCTTGGCCTTCAGGCCGCCGGAGGGATTGACCGGCAGCTTGCCGTCCTTCTGCGTCCAGCCTTCCTTGATCGCGCGCGCGCCCTGCCCTTTCGGCGTCAGGCCCATCGCTTCATATTCGATCAGCTCGGCGACCGTGAAGCAGTCATGGGTCTCGACAAAGGAGAGATCGGTGAGCGCCAGGCCGGCCTGCTCCAGCGCGCGCTGCCAGGCCACCGTGCAGCCCTCGAATTGCAGGATGTCGCGCTTCGACATCGGCAGGAAATCCTGCGCATGGGCAGTAGCGCGGAAATTGATCGCCTTGTTCATGCCCTTCGCGGCTTCCGAGTCCATCAGGACCAGCGCCGCGGCGCCGTCGGAGACCAGCGAGCAATCTGTACGCTTCAGGGGACCCGCAACGTAAGGATTCTTCTCGCTCTCGGAGCGGCAGAACTCGAAGCCGAAATCCTTGCGCATCTGCGCATAGGGATTGGCGACGCCGTTCTTGTGGTTCTTCGCCGCGATCATGGCGAGCGCATCGGACTGATCGCCATATTTCTGGAAATAGCCCTGCGCGATCTTGCCGAACACCCCGGCAAAGCCGCCGACGGTGTCGCCGTCTTCCGGCAGGTACGAGGCCTTGAGCAGGTTCTTGCCGATCTCGGCGGCGGGCGTGCGGGTCATCTGCTCGACGCCCACCACCAGCACGGTCCTGGCCGCGCCGCTCGCAATGGCGCGGATGCCCTGGTGCACGGCGGCCGACCCGGTGGCGCAGGCATTTTCCACGCGCGTGGCCGGCTTGAAGCGCAGATGGGGATCGGCCTGCAGCACGAGCGAGGCCGTGAAATCCTGCGGCGAGAAGCCGGCGTTGAAATGGCCGAGCACGATCTCGTCGACATCGGCGGCCGAAATGCCGGCATCCGCCAGCGCCTCGTTGGCGACCTTGGTGACGAGGCCTTCCACGGTCTCGGCGTCAAATTTTCCGAAGGGCGTATGTGCCCATCCGACGATGCTGGCTGTCATGGCGTTCTCCCTGAAATCCCGCTGGCTTGCGTTCTAGCCGATTGGTCGGCCGACTTCACGCGGCTTTCGCCGACTTGACCGACCGCTCGCACATGGCGGTTATGCCCGCCCAGTTGCCGGACCTGACGTCGGCCGTCTGGCAGAGCCAGGAGCCGCCGACCGCGAGCACATTGGGCTCGGCGAGCCACAGCGGCGCATTGGTTTCGCCGATGCCGCCGGTCGGACAGAACTGCACCTGCGGGAATGGCCCCGCCAGCGCGCGCAGTGCCTTGATACCGCCCGCCTGCTCGGCCGGGAAGAATTTCACCACGTCAAAGCCGTGGGCCAGCGCCTGCATCAGATCGGAGGCGGTGGCGATGCCCGGCGCAAACGGCAGGTGGCTTGCGGCCGCAGCCTTCAACAGCTCAGGCGTGGCGCCGGGGCTGATGCCGAATTGGGCGCCGAGTTGCTCGGCGCAGGCGAGATCGTCGGGATTCAAGATCGTGCCGATGCCGACGACGGCGTCCGGCACGTTTGCAATAATGGCCTTCGCCGCCTCCGCCGCGACCGGCGTGCGCAACGTCACTTCCAGCATCCGCACGCCGCCGGAGACCAGCGCGCGCGCCAGCGGCACCGCGTCCTCGATCCGGTGGATGGTGAGCACCGGCACGACGCGGGCGGATTTGAACAGCGAGACGAGCTTTTCCTGGTTGGCGGTGCTCATGATGAAACCTTGCTGGGTGAAGCCGAGCGGACCGGCATGGCCGAATGCGGAATAATGGCGCCGGGATGGCACACGACAAGCCCTGCCAGGCGATGTCCGGCGCGAGCGGCCTGCTCCGGCCCCGCTCCGCCAAGACGGGCAGCGAGATAGGCGGCGGCAAAACTGTCGCCGGCGGCGGTGGTATCGACCACGCCCGCGGCGGTCGGCTCGGCCTCGATCCGGCGCGCGATGCCGGCAGCGCGCACCGTGCTCGCGGGCTCGGAGTGTTTCAGCACGACCTCGCCGCTGGGAATCCTCGCAAGCAGCTCCTCGGCGGTCGCGCTCGGATAGAGCGGCAGCAGATCCTCGGTCGAGGCGAGCACGATATCGGAGGCCTCGAACGCCTCGCGAAAGACGCCGCGCGCGATCTCGAGATCGGGCCAGCCCCGCGCGCGGAAATTGGTGTCGAACGCGATATTTGTGCAGCTCCTGCGTGCGTCGCGGAGCGCGGCGAGCAGACGCGCTCTTCCCTTCTGCGCGTAGATCGACAGCGAAATCGCGGAGAGATAGACGAGATCGTAGCTGGCCAGCGACCGCAGCAGGCTCTCGGTCTCCGGCAGATCGAGCAGGCTCCGGGCCGCCGCACTCTCGCGCCAGTGGAAGAAGCGGCGCTCGCCCGCCTCATCGGTTGAGATCAGATAGAGCCCGGGCAGCTTGCCGTTGAGCCGCGCGACTTTCGCGGTGCCGACGCCCTCGGCCTGCCAGCCCGCGATCATCTCATCGCTGAAGGGATCGTCGCCGAGCGCGGTGATGTAGTCGACGGCGACGCCGAGGCGCGCCAGATAGACCGCGGTGTTGAGCGTGTCGCCGCCGAAGCCGCGCGAGTAAAGCCCGCCGCCGGCCTGCTTCAGCTCGATCATGCATTCGCCGATGCAGGCTACGCGGGTCATTGGTTCGACTTTTCCTCCATCACGGCGAATCGTAGCCCGGGCGAGCGAAGCGACACCCGGAGAAATAGCAGACCCGCATGTCGCCATCGCTCATGCGGGCTACGATTGCTTCAATCTGTCAGGCAACGAAATTTCCGCCGAGCTCATCCTCGATGTGGATGCGGATGATGTCGTCAAAGCTGTCTTCGGCGGTCGTGAAGCCGAGCTGGCGCGCGCGCCGGGCCTCGAAATTGCGCGGCCAGCCGTCGACAATGCCCATGATGAAGGGATCGGGCTCGCGCTTGATGCGGGCCGCGACCTTTTCGCCGGCGACGCGCTTCAAGGCCGCGATCTGCTCGCCGACGGTGGCGGAGAGGCCGGGCATCGTGAGGCCGCGCCGGGGACCGGCCGCGGCCAAATCCATCGTTGCTGCATGCAGCAGGAAGCCGACGGCGGAGCGCGGCGTGGCGTGCCAGTGGCGGACGGTCTCCGCCACCGGCAGGATCGCCTCCTTGCCGGCGAGCGGCTCGCGCAGGATGTTGGAGAAGAAGCCGGACGCCGCCTTGTTGGGCAGGCCCGGGCGGATGCAGATGGTCGGCAGCCGAATGCTGATGCCGTCCAGGAAACCACGGCGGGAATAATCCGATATTAGGAGCTCGCCGATCGCCTTTTGCGTGCCGTAGCTCAAGAGCGGCGTGTGGAAGAACTCGTCGCCGATCGCCTCGGGAAACGGCGCGCCGAATACCGCGATCGAGGACGTGAAGACCAGACGCGGCTTGTAGCCGCCGCCCGCCAGGCGGATGGCGTCGATCAGCATCCGCGTGCCGTCGAGATTGATGCGGTAGCCCTTGTCGAAATCGAGCTCGGCCTCGCCGGAGACGATGGCGGCGAGATGGAAGATCACCTCGGGTCGGCCCGCGATCAACCTTTCGGCAGCACGGGGGATTGCGAAATCGCCGGCATGCACATCCACAGGAAAGCCGGGCCTCTCGGGCTTGGCGGGCGCCACGACGTCGTGCAGCGTCATCTTCGTGATGTCGGCCTTGCCGAGCCGACCATCCCCGAGCAGACGCTCGACCAATTTGCGGCCGACCATGCCGGCCGCGCCCAGAACCAATACGTGCAAGAGAAGCTCCTTGTCCTTATGCGGCCCGCGCTATTCCTTCACGGCGCCGGTCATCGCCGACACATAATGCTCGACGAAGAAGGCGTAAAGAATGACGAGCGGCAGCGAGCCGACCAGCGCGCCGGCCATCAGCGATCCCCACTTATAGACGTCGCCATCGACGAACTCGTTGACGATCGCGACCGGGACGGTCTTGTTCGGCGTCGACTGCAGGAAGGTCAGCGCGTAGATGAACTCGTTCCAGCACAGCGTGAAGGAGAAGATGAAGGCCGAGATCAGGCCGGGAATGGCCAGGGGCACCACGATCTTGACCAGGATCTGCCAGCGTGAGGCGCCGTCGATCAGCGCACATTCCTCAAGCTCGTAGGGGATGGTCTTGAAGTATCCCATCAGCAGCCAGGTCGAGAACGGGATCAGCAGCGTCGGATAGACCAGGATCAGCGACAGCGGCGAATCGAACAGGCCATAGGCCTGGATCACCGAAGCCAGCGGAATGAACAGGATCGACGGCGGCACCAGATAGGCAAAGAAGATCAGGATGCCGACGGTATCGGCACCCTTGAAGCGCAGCCGCACGATGGCATAGGCGGCGAGCACGCTGGCGATGATCGAGAGCGTGGTGGCTCCGACCGCCACATACATCGTGTTCCAGAGCCAGCGCGGATAGTCGGTCTCGAACAGCAGCTTGCTGATGTGCTTGAAGGTCGGATGCACAACCCAGAACGGGTTGAATTTTTCCATGTCGATGAGCTGTTCATC
>JAFAUV010000259.1 GCA_019243075.1 Bradyrhizobium sp. | reverse complement strand
GCTTCGTCCGGGGTGATGGTGGCGCATTTGACGCCGACGCCGACCTTCTTGATCGCGTTGGCGGCGTCGACCGTGACCTGGTCGTTGGTCTTGTCGCGGTATTCCATCCCGAGGTCGAAATATTGCAGGTCGATATCAAGGAACGGGTGGATCAGCTTGTCCTTGATGTACTGCCAGATGATCCGGGTCATCTCGTCGCCATCGAGCTCGACGACGGGGTTGGTCACCTTGATTTTTGCCATGATCGGGAAGGCCTTTTGGGAGCTAAGTTTCGAAAAAGCGAGACGGACAGGGGCGGGCTATAGCATCGCCGATGCCTCCAAGGAAGCCACTGGCCTGCGGACTTTCTGCCGGTCTCCCCTTCGGGGTCAGAATGCCGCCTGGGTGGCCGTGCCTGCGACCACATACCAGGTGACGAAAAGCCCCGATATCAGGGCCCCCGGCAGGCTCGAGCCGGTGCGCCGCCAGGTGAAGGTCGCGAACACGGCGACGATCGCAAGCAGCGGCACGAACTGGATGGCCACGATCGTCGACAGCGGCACGAAGCCGGGATCGGGCAGCGGGTTGAACAGCTTGCCGCCCAGCCAAAGGGTGCCGTATTGAAGCACCAAAAGCACGATGAAGCCGAGCGTCAGCGCCAGACCATTGGTAAGGTAAACCGCGGCGCGCGAGGCTTCCAAGGTCGAGAAATTGCGATGCAGGACATGCAGCGCGATGACGAAAAACGCCGTGAACGGCAGCACATAGATGAGGAACATCAGGAACTGCTTTGCACTCATCAATTTCAGCGCGACGATCCAGAAGCGGAAGTCGACCTTGAAGGCGAGGTCGCAAAGCCACAGCGCGGCATAGCCGACGGCGACCGAGGCCACCGCGATCAGGACCGACGCCCCGGCGATATCGCTGCGGCTCTTGCGCCTCGGCGCAAAGCCCATCAAGGCCAGCATGATCAGTGCGTTGACGATGGCCCAGGTCAGGATCTGGTTGGTGATGCCCTGCGGCAGAAATCTGGACGGCGTGACCAAGGTGCCGCCGAGCGCGAACGCCGGATAAAAGGTCAGCGCCGGAATGAACGTAGAGAGGATGAATGCCGCCGTCCAGCGCCGTCCTTTCGCCACCTCCAACGCCGGCACGGGAGCGGCACCGGGCAGCCTCAGTCGCGAGAACATCGGCGCCTCAAGCAGGCCGTCGAACACGCCGATGACCAGCACGACAAAGCCGAGCAGCGCGATCAGCGTTCCCAATTCCTTGCGCAGCCAGATCTGGTCACTGGCCGGCCGCGGCGTGCCGCCCTGCAACGTCCTGGCAAACCAGTCGAGGCTATAGCCGATCGCCTCGTGCGAAATATGCTCGGCCGGATGGGTCATCGCCGGCGTGTAAAGCACCCGCGCGGTTGCCGCGGCGGCGTCGCCGTAAACCTTGCCCGGCTCGATCGGTCCTTGCGTGCCGAACAGCGCCCACAGTTTCGGGCTTTGCGTGACGTCGGCCGCCTTGTCGACGCCCCACATCAGCGTGGAGAACTCCTCATATTGCGCGAACACCAGCGCGACATTGCGCGGCCAGTTCGGCGTGCCCTCGGCGGCGAAGGGTTTTCCGGTCGACGATCCCTCCAGCACCATCGATTTGTAGTCGTTCGGCGCCGCGGCCGCTGCGGCCAGCACCGTCCAGCCGCCCATCGAATGTCCTTCCAGGCCGATATTGGTCTTGTCGACCATGTCGAGGCTGCGCAGATAGGCGAGCCCGTCCGGACCGCCGAAGCCGTTCGCGAAGGCCGGCGGGTCGCTATAGCCGTGGCCGGTCTGGTCGAGCGCGAGCACCACATAGCCACGGCGAGCGAACTCGATCGCAAAACCATCCTGGGTCTCGCGCGAATTGATATAGCCGTGCACGGCGAGAATGCCGGGCGCGGGCGTCTGCGCGGTGGCGTTCGGCGGGACATAGAGCAGGGCGCTCATCGTGTTGCCCTTGGCGCCGGCAAAGCGAACATCCCGGACGCGGATGCCGCCGGATGTCTGGGTGAAATAGGCGAGCAGGCTGCCGGCCAGAATCAGAAGCGCCCCGCCAATTGCCAGGGACCACCGCTTGCCCATGCCCGCCTCCCCGCGACCGCAGCCTTTGATCTTCGGCTTTTGATTGTGATCGCCACCGTAACCGAAAGATCGGCGCGCGCAAGGATCAGCTGCGAACCATCCCCGCATGCTTCGCCTGACCTCAAAGGCCCGGCTAACCCTGTTATTGCACTTGAGAATTGCCGCAAAACAGGCAATCGAGGCCATGGATGAGGCCATGGATATTGCACATGGGCCTTGGATCAGGCTCCCGGGTATACCCGATGCATCAACTGGAAAGAGAAAGCGCGCCGTGAGCGGCACCGACAAGACCAAGACCGGCTTCGACCTCGAGGGCCCGGCGATTATCCTGGTCGAGCCGCAGCTTGGCGAGAATATCGGCATGGCGGCCCGCGCCATGGGCAATTTCGCGCTGAGCCGCCTGCGCATCGTCAACCCGCGCGATGGCTGGCCGAATATCGGCGCGCAACGGGCGGCGGCCGGCGCCGATCACATCCTGGAGCGTGCCCAACTGTTCGACACCGTCGAGCAGGCGGTCGCCGATCTCGACTTGTTGTTTGCCACCACCGCCCGCGCCCATGACCAGGCCAAGCCCGTGCTGGGGCCGGAGGGCGCTGCGTGGGAGATCGCTCGCCACATCGCCGGCGGCGGAGGGGCCGGCATCCTGTTCGGCCGGGAACGCTGGGGGCTGACCAATGACGAGGTCGCCCGCGCCAACCGCATCGTGACTTTTCCCGTCAATCCGGGCTTCGCCTCGCTCAACCTGGCGCAAGCCGTGCTGCTCATGGGTTACGAATGGTTCAAGCTTTCGACTGCGGGCGAGTTGCCGTTTGCGATGCCCGAGCGATCGGAGCGTGCTTCGCAGCACCAGATGGAGGCGTTCTTCGAGAATCTGGTGCGCGAGCTCGACAAGGTCGAGTTCCTGCGCCCCGCCGAGAAGCGCGACACCATGCTGGTCAATCTGCGCAACATCTTCACCCGGATGGAGCCGACCAAGCAGGACATGCACACGCTCCATGGAGTGATCATGGCCATCGCGGAAGGCCGCAAGGGTCCGGCCAAGGGCGGCGTGCTGGACGGCGAGCAGGCGACACGGCTGCGCGCGCTGCTGGCCGAGCACGGGCAGGGCACGCAGCCGACCGACTCCAGCGGCACGGTGCGCGGGCTGGCGCGGTTGCTCCGCCGCAACCCGACCGACGCCGAGCGCATCCTGTGGCAGGCGCTGCGCGGCGACCGCCGTTTCGCCGGTCAATTCAAGCGTCAGACGCCCGTTGGCCGGCACATCCCGGATTTCGTCTCCTTCGTGCATCGGATCGCGATCGAGCTGGTCGGCCGCGAGGAGAGCGAGGCGGTCGCCCGCGAGCGCAGCGTGCGGCGGGCCTGGCTCGAGCAGCGCCGCTACCGCGTGATCGAGATAAAGGTCGGCGATGTCGAGGCCGATCTCGATA
>JAFAUV010000199.1 GCA_019243075.1 Bradyrhizobium sp. | reverse complement strand
CCTGCTTGCGGACAGGACGTGCGTTACGAGTACCCAGGGCGCGCGCGAGCAAGGGCCGAAGCAAGGGCTTTGTCTCGCCGGAGATCATGATCAGCGAGCGTCCGGCTGAAGTCACTGATCGAGCCATCCCAGGACATTGGGAAGGAGATCTGATTGTCGGCTCTGGCAGCTCGGCAATCGGCACGCTGGTCGAACGCAAGACGCGCTTTACGATGCTCCTGCATCTTCCGCGATTGAAGGAGTCTGGCGAAGGTCTACGTGCCAAGGACGGAGCTGCGCTCTCGGGACACGGAGCCGAGGCTGTGCGCGATGCGATCGCGCGCACCATCATCACCTTGCCCGAAGAATTACGTCGTTCGCTGACCTGGGATCAGGGCGTTGAAATGGCTCAGCACAGTCGTCTCAAGATCGACACAGGCATCCAGGTCTACTTCTGCGATCCAAGAAGCCCCTGGCAGCGCGGCACGAACGAGAACACCAACGGGCTGCTGCGACAATACTTCCCCAAGGGCACGGACCTGAGCATCTACAGCGCCGACGACATATCCGCAGTGGCAGCGGCTCTCAACGGCCGACCGAGAAAGGCGCTGGGCTGGAAAACGCCGGCGGAGGCGCTTGACGAGCTACTGTCTCCGGTGAAAAGAAATTGAACCGGTGTTGCGACGACCGATTGAATCCGCCGGTTGAAACGGCTGAACCTGTGGTGACTGCCGCCTGCTTTTTTTGTTGCAGGCGGGCCATGGGTGAGGCCATCACCCGGCATTCCCTGTGCCCTCTTTTTTCAACAGGGGGGCAAGTTCGATTCATCACTCGGGCACGAAACGTGCCGCGGGAATGCTGATGCTCGTCATGGCGAGGAGCGTGAGCGAGGATGCGGCTACGCTGTTTGATATGTGAATCAGAACCGAGACGCGGAGCCGTCACCCATGTGTCCGGAACGACCCGGTCCGTCTTCCTTCGCTCGCGCTGCGCTCGGCTTCGCCGGCCACGCTTCGCCCGTTGGGCCTGCGTGGCTGCGCCACGCGCGCAGCCCGCCGCGCGAAGCGTGGTGCCGCAAGAGGGACTCGAACCCCCGACCCCGTCATTACGAATGACGTGCTCTACCAGCTGAGCTATTGCGGCGGCGCGCCGGGCCAAGCGTCCAAAACGCGTGCGCACCTGATATCGGGCGCGGGCGCAATTGGCAAGAACAACGGCTGCGTGAAGCTTTCATTACCCGCCCCAGCGCGCGAGGAAACCGCGCCAGCCACCGGCCTGCGCCTTGGGCGTGCCGATTTGTTCCGTGAATTCATCGCTCGGCGCCTCGTCGTCGATGCCGGGATCGTCGGGGGCGCGGACGATGGGGATCACGGCCGGAATCGGCGCCGCGGGGGGCTTGGTGAGGTCGGCGCGGGCGCGGAACAGCGGCGTTGGGGCCGACGGCTCCGGGGCCGGCGGCTTGGCTTCGGGCGGCGGCGCAGCCGCAGGCGGCGGCTCGGCGGGGCTTTCGGCGTCCTTCGGCGCGGGCGGCGAATTGTCCTGCGCGGGCGGCGCGCTCACATCCGCTGGCGCTTCGCGCGGCGGCTCGGCGAGCCCATCGTTGGCGACAATCGCGGGCTTGCGCGGGGGCGCTGCCAGCATCGCTTCCTCGAACGGCGAGGTCTCGATGACGGCACCCTTGTCGGCCGACGGCAGGCTCGCCACCGGCGTCTGCCACTGGAAGGCATCGAGCCGCCCGGTCACCGGCGACACCGGCCGCCAGCGATCGCTGACATAACCGTCCGCGGTCCAGGCCGGATCGTGCCGCGCGCGCACGGCGCGCAAGGTCCAGGTCCGCGCCTTGCCGCTGTCGCCATGCTCGGTGCGCTCGAGCTCGGCCATCAGCATCGCCACGCGCTGCGTCGGATCGGCAATGAGCGGGGAGAGCGCCTCGCGCGCTTTGGCGAATTCGCTGGCATCGATCGCGGCGCGCGCGAGCGCGAGCCTGCCCTCGACGGCATCCGGCGTCTTGGCGGCCAGCGTCTCGACCCGCACCAGCCGCTGCCGCGCGGAATCGCCGAGGCGCACATGGGCGTAGGCATCGGCGAGATCGGGATGCGGATGCTTGAGCCAGGCCGCCTCGACGATGCGCATCGCGCGGCGCACCTGATGCGCCTCGCTCTCGAATTTCGCAGCCAATACCGCCGCCGGCACCAGGGTCGGCGCCAGCTTCACCGCCTCCATCACGCTCTCGCGCGCGAGATCGCGATCGACCTTCTCCAGCTCCAGCGCGCGCGCGGTGAGCAGGACGCCGCGGCGGCGGCGATAGCCGGCCTTGTCGAGCAGCCCGGCGGCGAGATCGTCGTCGAGGATTTTGAGGGCACCGTCCCAATCTCCTTTCGCGCAGCGGAAGCCCAGCACCGCGTGCGAGGCCCAGGTCGAGGACGGCGAAAGCTTGAGCGCTTCCTCCGCGATCAGCACGGCGGCAACCGCATTGTCGGCGCGCTGCGCCTCGATGAACAGGCCGCGCAGGCCGAGCAGCCGCGTGTCCTCGCGTTCGGCCATCGAGGAGAACACGGCCTTTGCGCCTTCGCGGTCGCCCTCGAGCTGCGCCGATTGCGCGTGCAGCAGCAACGCCAGCGGATCATGGCCGGCGAGGCGGCGTGCATTGTCGGCGTGGCGGCGCGCGGCGGCGGCATCGCCATGACCGATTGCGAGCAGGCCATGGGTGATGGCATGGCGCCCGCGCACGACGCGGCGCTCGTGCCTGCCGCGGCGGATGCGTCCCGGCGTGCGCCACAGCGCGCTCGCAATACCCAGTCCCAGCATGCCGGCGACGATGACGATGCCGATCATCAGGACGAAGACCGGCAGCGTGGTCGAGAGCTTGATCGTGCCCCAGGACAGCACGACGTCGCCGGGCTGATCGGCCACCCACGCCGCACCCCACGCGGCGAGCGCGATCAACAGCAGAAACAGAACAATGCGAAGCATGAAAAACCTATTGCGCCGATTTGGCGAGCGAAGCCATCGTCTGTTCGGCGAATTGACGGGACGCGGCGAGCGCGGCGTCGCGCGCGGCCACCCGATCGAGCCAGGCTTGCGCGGGCGCGCGGTCGGCGACATCGAGCGAAGCGAGTTCGCGCCGCGCTTCGCCGAGATCGTTGCGCAAGGCCGCCGCCGTCATGCGCGCGACGATGGCACTGCGATCATTGCCGACGGCGTCCGAGCGTTCGATGCGGACGAGGTTGGAGGCGCCCGCCTGCAGGCGATCGATGATGCCTGAGCCGATGCTGGAAGTTTCCGTGGCCGGCGACAGTTTCGGCACCAGCGCCAGCAGGTCCCGGCACAGCGCCGGCGGTGCCGGGATGCCCTTCTCCGCGAAGGGGTCGAGCGCAGCCAGCCGGCCCGGATCCGGCGCCAGCGCCTTCGCCGACTTGAGCGCGCTCTCGAAGGGATCGCCATGGCGAACCGCGACGTCGAGCAGCGCAGCGGCGATGACACGGCGGAGCGGCACGTCGTCCTCGACCTTGGCGGCCGCGGTTGCCTGGGAAGCCTGCGCGCTCGCGGCGGTGATTTGGTCGGATTGCGCGCGCATCGCACGCTCCAGCGCGTCGATGCGCCCGTCGATGGCTGAGAGATCGACCGCCGGCGCGGCAGCCGTTTCTCCCGGGGCAGCCTTCGGCGCGTTGACGGCGGCGGCGAGTCTTTCCGATTGCGCGCGCAGATCGGCGAGATTGTCGCGCAAGCTCGCGACCGACCTCTCGATGGTGTCGAGCCGCGCGGCCACCGCCGGATCGCTCGCAGGCCTCTGCAATTTCGATTCAAGGCCGGTGAGACGCGCCTTGAGATCGTCGACTGCGGCCGCACTCACTTGCGGCGCGGCCGGCGGCGATTGCACAGCCGGCCAGCCGAGCAGCCAGCCCACGGCGATGACGAGCGCGGCCGCTACCGCGCCGGAGAAGGGTGCGATCACCCAGGGCGAAATCGGACGCGGAGGCGCGCCCTGCTCGGCGGCCGCTTCCTTCGGCGGCTCCGGCCTGGCGTCGGCTTCGGCCTGCGGCGGCTCGGCCGTCTCGGCCTCTGGGATTTCGGTCTCGGCGATCTGGGTGGCTTCAAGATCGATTGTCGGCGGTTCGCGCTTCACCTTGCCGGCATCCGGCGCGGGCGCAGCATCCTCTAGCACGTCGTCGGCCATCCCTGCGGTTCCTCGGCTGTCCCTTGGGCTGATGGGCGTTCAATATATACCGGAAGCGGCCGGCTCTCTTACGCCAATCAGGGCCTTAACGCACGCTCCAATGCCCCGAACAGGGCATTTTCGTCCGGCGAGGGCGCGGACAGAACCTGAACCGCACCCGCTTCGTGCAGGATCGCGGCCACATTGGCCGAAATGCAGCATTGCGGCACGGCAAGCGCCGAGATTTCGACCCCATCCCGCCGCGCCGCCTCCAGGAAGGCGCGGGCGCTGCGCTGCGAATAGTGCAGAACGGCTTCGACGTCATTGGCGGCAAAGGCGGCGCAGCTCTCGCGCGACAGGCGGGACAGCGCCACCATGCGGTAGGTGGTGCGCCTGATCACGTCAAAGCCATCCGCGCCGAGCTCGGCAGCAAGATCGCGCGCCAGCTCGGCGCCGGCGAGATAGAGCAGCTTCCTGCCCTTGGCACCCTTGCGCACCAGCCGCCCTAGTTTGGCCCCGTCGCCCGCGGCCGAGATCACTTTCGCAAAGCCGAGCCGGCGCGCCTCGGCGGCGGTGTGGTCGCCGACTGCATACAGCGGCAACGCCGTGAAGGCGCCGAGTTCGGCTTCGACGGCGCGCAGTGCGTTGGCCGAGGTGGCAATGACGCCGGTAAAATCGCGGCCGAGCTCTTCTCCCAGCGGAATCTGCTCGATCCGCAGCATCGGGGCCAGCACGACCTCAAAGCCGCGCTCGCGCAGCGCGCGTGCGGTGGCCTCATTGTCGGGATGGGGACGGGTGACGAGAACGGCCATTTTCAGCCCTGCGGCGATTGCAACCACGGTGTCGCGCGGTTACTTACGAGAACATTGAAATAGCGCAAGGCCTCCCCTTGGATAGCGACAAAACGGCTCTGGTTCTGGGGATCGAGACCACCTGCGACGAGACGGCGGCGGCCGTGGTCGAGCGCAAGGGGGACGGGTCTGGACGGATCCTCTCCAACGTGGTGCGCTCGCAGACCGAGGAGCATGCGAGGTTCGGCGGCGTGGTGCCGGAGATCGCCGCGCGCGCCCATGTCGACCTGCTCGACGGCATCATCGACCGCGCGATGAAGGACGCGGGCCTGGGTTATGAGCAGTTGTCCGCGGTCGCGGCCGCGGCCGGGCCCGGCCTGATCGGCGGCGTCATCGTCGGCCTCACCACGGCCAAGGCGATCGCGATGGTGCACAACACGCCGCTCATCGCCGTGAACCATCTGGAAGCGCATGCGCTGACGCCGCGGCTCACTACCGCGCTGGCCTTTCCCTACTGTCTGTTCCTCGCTTCCGGCGGCCACACCCAGATCGTCGCCGTCGCCGGCGTCGCGCAATATGTGCGGCTCGGCACCACCGTCGATGACGCCATGGGCGAGGCCTTCGACAAGGTCGCCAAGATGCTGGGCCTGCCCTATCCCGGCGGGCCACAGGTCGAGCGCGCCGCCGAGGCCGGCGACGCCATGCGTTTCGCCTTTCCGCGGCCGATGCTCGGGCGCGCAGATGCGAACTTCTCGCTTTCCGGGCTGAAGACGGCGGTGCGCAACGAGGCGAGCCGGCTGACGCCGCTGGAGCCGAGAGACATCAGCGATCTCTGCGCCAGCTTTCAAGCCGCGGTGCTGGAATCGACCGCGGACCGCTTGAGCGTCGGGCTGAAACTGTTCGAGGAGATTTACGGACCGCCGCGCGCGCTGGTCGCCGCCGGCGGCGTCGCCGCCAACCGCGCCATCCGCGGCGCGCTGCAGGATATCGCCGCAAAGGCCGAGACCACGCTGATCATTCCGCCGCCTGCACTCTGCACCGACAACGGCGCAATGATCGCCTGGGCCGGCGCCGAACGCCTCGCGCTCGGCATGCTGGATACGATGGAGGCGCCGCCGCGGGCCCGCTGGCTGCTCGACGCCAATGCGGGCGTGCCGGCGGGCTACGCCAACAGCCGCGCGGGCTTTTGACGATGAATCTGAACTCGCGCCGCGCCCTCCTCATTACCTCGCCCCGCAGGTGCGGGGAGAGGGAAAAGTGAGGTCCTGCCGTGGCGCCGTTCAACTCGGTTGCGGTGATCGGCGCGGGAGCGTGGGGCACGGCGCTGGCTATGGTCGCCGCGCGTGCCGGGCGCGCCGTGACGCTCTATGCGCGCGACGCTTCTCACGCGCAAGAAATCGCCTTGAGTCGCCAAAATCCGCGATTGCCGGGCACGAAACTGGCCGCCGAGATCGTGGCAACCCATGATCTCGCGCAGGCCGCTGGTGCCGACATCGTCCTGGTCGCCACACCGGCGCAGCATCTTCGCGCCGCGGTGAATGAGCTCGCGCCGCATTTGCGCGAAGCGACCCCGGTGATCGCGGGCGCCAAGGGCATCGAGCACGGCACGCATAAATTCATGACCGAGGTGATCGCGGAAGCCGCACCCGGTGCGCGGCCGGCGATACTGTCCGGGCCGAGCTTTGCGGACGACGTCGCACGCGGCCTTCCGACCGCGGTTACGCTCGCGGCCAGGGACGAGGCGCTTGCGAGCGAACTGGTGCAGGCGCTGGGCTCGGCCACTTTCCGGCCCTATCACACCACCGATGTGCGCGGCGTCGAGATCGGTGGCTCGGCGAAGAATGTGCTCGCGATCGCGGCCGGCATCGTGGTCGGACGAAAGCTGGGCGCCTCGGCCCAGGCCGCGCTCACCACGCGCGGCTTTTCCGAATTGGCGCGATTGGGGCGCGCGCTCGGCGCGCGCGCCGAAACCATGGTCGGCCTTTCAGGCCTCGGCGACCTGATCCTGACCTGCTCGAGCCCGCAGTCGCGCAATTTCGCGCTGGGACTGGCACTGGGCCGCGGCGAACCCAAACCGGCCGGCAGGCTTGCCGAAGGCGAGTTCACCGCGCCGGTGCTGATCGAACTCGCCGCTTCGCAAGGCATCGAACTGCCGGTATCAATGGCGGTCGCGGCGGTCCTTTCCCGACAGCTCACCATCGAAGCCGCGATCGAGGGTCTGTTGACGCGCCCCTTCAGGGCGGAGGAATGAGCATGGCGTATTGGCTGGTGAAATCCGAGCCGTCGGCCTGGTCGTGGGAGCAGCAGGTCGCCAAGGGTGCCAAGGGCGAAGCCTGGACCGGGGTGCGCAATTTCACCGCGCGGCAGAACCTCGCGAGCATGAAGAAGGGCGACAAGGCGTTCTTCTATCATTCCAACGAGGGCAAGGAGATCGTCGGCATCGCGGAAATCATCGGGGAATCCTATCCCGACCCAACCGACAAGACCGGCAAATTCGTCTGCGTCGACATCAAGGCCGACAAGCCCTTGCCGACGCCGGTGAGCATGGCTGCGATCAAGGCCGAGAAGAAGCTCGCCGGCATGGCGCTGGTGAAATATTCGCGCCTGTCGGTGCAGCCGGTCACGACGGAGGAATGGAAGCTTGTCTGCAAGATGGGCGGGCTGTAGCCGACCCCGTTTACGCCTCCGGCAAAGTGAACACCGCGCAGGGCGTCGCGATGCCGCGGAGCGGATGCGTGCCGAGCGCAATCAGCGGCGTGTCGGTCTCGGCGGCAAGCGCCCCGGAGATCAGAACCGGCTTGCCGAGCGGCCGGCACAGGCCCTCGAGCCGGCTCACCAGATTGACGGCGGACCCGATCGCGGTGAAATCGAGCCGATCGGCGGCGCCGATATTGCCCCACAGCATCTCGCCGAGATGCAGCGCGGCGCCAAACGGCAGCGGCGACAGGCCCCGCCGGCTTCGCTCGGAATCCAGATGCGCCATGCCCGCGCGTGCGGCCGAGACCGCGCGCAGCGCGGCATCGCAGGCTCCGCGCGGGTTTTCGCCAACGACCGGAAAGATCGCCAGGACACCGTCGCCGATGAATTTCAGCACCTCGCCACCGAAGGCATGCACCGCGCCTGCGACACGATCGAACCAGGCATCGAGTGCGGCGATCACGATCGCCGGCGGATTTTGCTCGGACATCGCCGTGAAGCCGCGCAGATCGGCATAGAGCAAGGCGGCCTGAATGGTCTCGCCGACGTTTCGCCGCAACGGCGCGGCCAGTACGCGCGCGGCGCTACGCCGGCCCAGATAGGCTTCGAGCGCTGCGGTCAAGGTCGCCCGCGCGGCGAGCAGGGCAAGCGGCGCTGCGGCAAAGCGCGCGGCCTGACGCAGCGCGTCGATCTCCGGCGCGATGAATGGACGCGGGCCGATCCAGGCGAGCGAAGGCCCCTCCGGCTGCGGCCCGATCGTCTCCGCATGCACGAGGCCTGCGGCGATCCCGGAAAGCCATTGCCGGCCGGCGTCATCAGACTTGCTGTCCGGCGCTGTCAGCGGTCCGCCCGGCGCAAATCCCAAGGCCTCGATCACCTCGCCGCTACCTGCGCGCCACAGCCAGGTCCGCCGGGCGATCAGCGGATGCGGAACTTCGAGCGTCAGCGCGCCGCCGGCGAGCGGCAAACCGTCCGCAACCAGATGCGCGCCAAGCTCCGCGAGCAACCGGTCGGCGCTTGCGGTTCCGGAAGCCGCGTCGACAAGCCAGGCGAGTGTCGGGGACAGCTGCATGGCGCGATCATGGGGTTGACGCGCCGGCTTTGTCACGGCCTATCCTTGACCGCGGACATTGGCATTTCCATTTCACGGGTGCAGCCAGGGATCGATCCGATGACTGACGCCTTCGTGGTTCGACGCGAGACACAAATCGCGGCACCGCCCGCCACCGTTTTCGCCTTCCTCACCGATCCGCAGAAAATCGTGAGCTGGATGGGCATGGAGTCGGACACCGAGCTGCACCCCGGAGGCCTCTACCTCCTCAAGGGAGTTGGCCGCAGCGACAGGACAGCGCGCGGCGCGTTCCGCGAGGTCGTGCCCGTCCACCGCCTTGCCTATAGTTTTGGATGGGACGGCGACGAGGAGGTCCCGCCCGGATCGAGCCTGATCGAGATCGACCTGCTTGACCGGGATGGCGGCACGTTGCTGTGCATGACCCATAGCGGCCTTCCCACCGAGACATCATGCGCCAACCACAACACGGGCTGGGCGCACTATCTCGGCCGGCTTTGCCTCGCCGCGGCGGGCCACGATCCCGGCCCCGATCCGTGGAAAGCGGCGCAAGCAGGTTGAATTGAGACCTGCCGTTACGCCGCGGCGGCCATTACGACCTGGGCCAGGAGTTGCTCACGCTTGGACTGCGAGCGCTGGCCCTTCATGGTCGAGGCGAAACGCTCGAGGATGCCGTCCTCGAAGGCGGTCACGATGGTATCGTGCACATAGCTCTTGCGGCAGATCGCGGGCGTATTGGAGAGCTGGTCGGCCGCGGCGCGAATCGCTTCCAGCACCTGCCGCTTGCGACCGCGTTCGCTGGATGCCGGCGTGATCCGCGACAGCGATTCCACCACCACGGCGGAGGCCATCAGGGTCCGGAAATCCTTCAACGAAATCTTGATGCCCGCGATCTCGCGCAGGAAGGTGTTCACGCTCGCGGTCGAAACCGCGCGCACGATGCCGTAGGCGTCGCGGTACTGGAACATGCGCTTGCCGGGCACGGTGCGCAAGATGCCGATCGCACGCACCAGCTTCGCCGCGTTGCATTCCTTGCGCACGGCCTTGCCGCCCTTGGCCTTGAAGGTCAGGACCACGCAATCCTCTTCCAGCGTGACGTTGGACTTCAGAAGCGTCGTCGCGCCACGGGTGCCGTTGAGCCGCGCATAGGATTCACTGCCGGGGCGGATCGCGGTGCGCGCGATCAGCTCGATCACGGCAGACAGCGCGAACTCCCGCGTCGGCTCGTCACCCGCGAGATGCATGGAGACGTTGCGGCGGATTTTGGGAAGCGCCGCCACGAGCTTCGCCAGCCGATGCGCCTTGCGCTGCTCGCGCACCTTCTCCCAATCGGCATGGTAGCGGTATTGCAGCCGGCCGGCCGCATCGATGCCGACCGCCTGCAGATGTGAATTCGGATCAGCCGCGTAGCGAACGTCGCGATAGGCCGGCGGCACCGCCATCCGGTTCAGCCGGCGGATGGTTCCGACATGCTTGATGCGGGTACCATTGGCGCGGATGAAGGAATAGTTCTTGCCGCGGCGGATGCGGCGGATGGTCAACTCGTTCTGGTCGCCGAGCTTCAGGCCCAGCTCCCGGGCGAGCTCTTCGACGGTGGTCTTGGCAGCGACGCGCTTGGGCTTTTCGACGACGGGCTTGGGGAGTTGGCCCAGGAGTTCCGCCAGCGCCACGGCAGGATCGGCGGAAGCGGGCCGTACGGGCTCGAGATTCTGCTGATCCATCATGGTTGTCGTCGCCTTGCTCCTGCGCCTCTTCCGGTAATGCCCTTTGGCAGGGCTTCGTTCCGGAGGGTCCGTCCACTCTGCGGCCGCCCCCGGGGAGGCCATTTAGGGCGTTGGCGGCGGGATGGCGAGTCCCAATTGGCCCGGTAACGGTCACGGGATACCTTTTATGGGCGCGATTCCTGCACTAACGTTGATTTCGGGCCAAGGGGAAACGCGAAAGTGAAGCGGAGCGACCCTTGCCGTGTCGGCGCATCGCAGGTTGAGGCGGCGCAAGGCAGGTCGCTCGGTTGATGGACTATTCGTCGCGCTTGTCGGCGCCATGCACGCGGACGCATAATTCGCTAATAATGAAGGCGGCTTCAGCCTTGCAACCTTCGGCTGACGCGCGTGTGGGAGGGTCCAAATGTCCGAGAAGATTTACGACGTACCGGCCGAGTGGTCGAAACGCGCCTGGATCGACCAGGCCAAATACAAGGAAATGTACGCCCGCTCGACCTCGGACCCTTCCAGCTTCTGGGCGGAGCAGGCCAAGCGCGTCGACTGGATCAAGGGCCCGCATAAGATCGAAAACTGGTCGTTTGCGCCCGGCAATGTTTCCATCAAATGGTTCGAGGACGGCGTGCTCAACGTCGCCCATAACTGCATCGACCGGCATCTTCACAAGCGCGCCGACCAGACTGCCATCATCTGGGAGGGCGACGATCCTTCGCAATCAAAACAGATCACCTACAAGGAGCTGCATGACGAGGTCTGCCGGATGGCGAACATCCTGCGGACGCGGAACGTCAAGAAGGGCGACCGCGTCACCATCTATCTGCCGATGATTCCCGAAGCCGCCTACGCGATGCTCGCCTGCGCGCGGATCGGCGCCATCCACTCGGTGGTGTTCGCCGGTTTCTCGCCGGACTCGCTCGCCCAGCGCATCAATGACTGCAAATCCAAGATCATCATCACCGCCGACGAAGGCTTGCGCGGCGGCAAGAAGGTGCCGCTGAAGGCCAATGTCGATGCGGCCCTGTCGAAGACCGAAGGCGTCGACTGGGTGGTCGTGGTCAAGCGCACCGGCGCCGCAATCGACATGAAGCCGTCGCGCGACCTCTGGTACCACGAGGCGGCCAGGATGGTGACGGCCGAATGCCCGGTCGAGCACATGCATGCGGAAGATCCGCTGTTCATCCTCTACACGTCGGGCTCGACGGGAACGCCCAAGGGCGTGCTGCACACCTCGGGCGGCTATCTCGTGTTCGCATCGATGACTCATCAATATGTCTTCGACTATCACGACGGCGACGTCTACTGGTGCACCGCCGACGTCGGCTGGGTCACCGGCCACAGCTACATTCTCTACGGGCCGCTCTGCAACGGCGCGACCACGCTGATGTTCGAGGGCGTGCCGAACTATCCGGACAATTCGCGCTTCTGGAACGTCATCGACAAGCACAAGGTCAACATCTTCTACACCGCGCCGACCGCGATTCGGGCGCTGATGCAGGCGGGCGATGATCCCGTGACGAAAACCTCCCGCGCCTCGCTCCGCCTGCTCGGCTCGGTCGGCGAGCCGATCAATCCGGAAGCCTGGGAATGGTATCACCGCGTGGTCGGCGACGAGCGTTGCCCGATCGTCGACACCTGGTGGCAGACCGAGACCGGCGGCATTCTGATCACGCCGCTACCGGGCGCGACCAAGCTCAAGCCGGGTTCGGCGACACAGCCCTTCTTCGGCATTGTGCCCGAGATCGTCGATGCCGACGGCAGGGTGCTGGAAGGCGAGACCACCGGCAATCTTTGCATCGCGAGGTCGTGGCCGGGCCAGATGCGCACGGTCTATGGCGACCACGCGCGCTTCGAGCAGACCTATTTCTCGACCTACAAGGGCAAGTATTTCACCGGCGACGGCTGCCGGCGCGACGCCGAGGGCGATTACTGGATCACCGGCCGCGTCGACGATGTCATCAACGTCTCCGGCCATCGCATGGGCACCACCGAGGTCGAAAGCTCGCTGGTGGCGCACGCCAAAGTGTCGGAAGCCGCCGTCGTCGGTTATCCCCATGACATCAAGGGCCAGGGCATCTATGCCTATGTAACCCTGATGGCCGGCACTGAACCGACCGAGGAGTTGCGAAAGGAGCTGGTCGCCTGGGTGCGCAAGGATATCGGGCCGATCGCCTCCCCCGATCAGATCCAGTTCGCGCCCGGGCTGCCCAAAACCCGCTCCGGCAAGATCATGCGCCGCATTCTGCGCAAGATCGCCGAGGACGAGCCCGGCAGCCTTGGCGACACCTCGACCTTGGCCGATCCCGCCGTGGTCGATGATCTCGTCAAGAACCGGCAGAACCGGAAGCAGGCCCAGGCGTAATCGCCTGGGCGCCATCCCCCTTCATCCGAATCGCTTGACCCGGGGCGAATCCGGGATAGCCGTCGCCTCCCTCGAGGAGCGGCTGCCGTTGCGGATGCGCATTTCCCACCGCCGCACGTCGGGTAAAAAGGGCGCCGCGTCAAAGGGACGACTGGATCGGCATCTCACGTGCGCTCACGCAAACGTCAGAGACTGTGGCGGTTGTGGGGCGGTTTTTCGGCAAGTGTTGTTTCCAAGTCATTTACTTTGATTCCGACATTTCCTTTTCTCCCGCCGCCGAAGCGAGCTCGCGGCTGCACGTGGAAACCATCCGGTCAACGCATGCGGTTAAAATTGCGTGGGCAGGCGGGGATTCGGCCGGTTTTAGCGACATTGCGCCCTCGCGAGGGCGGGCGAATGCGGAGGATAAGGATGTCGAAGCGGATTGCGGTGATGCTGGCGGCCATCATCGGGGCTGGGCTTTTTGCCACGGCGGCGCAGGCGCGGCCCGAAGTCGTGCCGGTGCGCGGCAGCGAATACTCCCCAGGAACGATCGTGGTGAAGACCAACGAACGCCGTCTCTATCTGATCCTCGATGACGGACATGCGATGCGCTACCCCGTCGGCGTCGGCAAGGCGGGCAAGCAGTGGGCCGGCGTGACCCGGATCGACGGCAAGTACCGCAATCCGGCCTGGGCACCGCCACAGGAAGTCAAGCACGACAAGCCGAACATTCCGGACCTGATCCCCGGCGGCTCGCCGAAGAACCCGATGGGCGTCGCGGCGATGACCTTGGCCGGCGGCGAATATGCCATCCACGGCACCAACGTGCCGGGCTCTGTCGGCGGTTTCGTCTCCTACGGCTGCATCCGCATGCTGAACCCCGACATCACCGATCTCTATGGCCGCGTGTCGGTCGGCACCAAGGTCGTGGTGACGCGTTAGGCGGGCAGCCAACCCGCGAAAACGAAAGCCGCGCTTCGGTGCGGCTTTCGTTTTTAGAAATCCGATGCGATGCCGTTGTTCTCCCAATCGCCATAGCGGGTCGGCTCGGGCCCCTTCGGTCCCTGAAATTCTCTCGGCAACGGCCTGGCGTTCGCCGCCGCTTGTTGACGGCGCGCCTCGGCTTCCGCGAGCGCGCGCTGTGCGGCCGGCGTCAGCGGCTTGCGTTCGGCGTTCGACGGATTGTCACTCATCGCTGCCCCCTGTCTTTCGGGATTCTTCAACAGATCGTGGGCGCCGGTGAAAAAGCCAGAGGCGATTCTTACATTCGGCATATTCGCATGGCAGAGATGGGGCTGGTTCTGAATGGCATGCCCCGAACATCTGCACTTGCGGAAATTGCCGTTTCGCTTCGGGTCATGTTCGAGCATGCCGCCTCAAAGACTAGCCCGCCCCGCTGAAGTGCCTGGCCTTGCGGCGCGGCGGGTCGCCGCCGATATTCTCGATGGCGTCTTGCACAAGCATCGTACGCTCGACGATCAGCTTGACGGCGCCGGCGCGCATCCCGCACTGAAGACGCTCGCCGATCGCGACCGCGCGCTGATGCGCCGTCTGGTGGCCACCATCCTGCGCCGGCTCGGCACGCTTGGTCATCTGCTGTCGCGGCTGCTCGATCGCGGCGTTCCGACGGATGCCCCGCGCGCACAAAGCGCGCTGCTGATCGGCGCCGCGCAAATCCTCTGGATGGACGTGCCCGATCATGCCGCGGTCGATCTGTCGGTGCGGCTCGTGCAATCCGACCGCCGCGCGGCGAAATATGCTGGCCTCGTCAATGCCGTGCTGCGGCGCTGCGCCCGCGAGGGCGCCGGCATTGTCGACGAGGTCAAGGCCGAGACGCTCGACATTCCGCCCTGGCTGTTGAAACGCTGGATCGCGCATTACGGCGAGACGACCGCCAGAGCCGTGGCGGGCGCGATCCTCCATGAGCCCTCGCTCGACCTCACCGTGAAATCCGATCCCGCGCAATGGGCCACGCGGCTGCACGGAGAACAGCTGCCGACCGGGACCGTGCGTACCCTGCTGCAGGGTTCGGTGACCATGCTGCCCGGCTTTTCCGAAGGGGCCTGGTGGGTGCAGGACGCCGCCGCCGCGCTGCCGGTGCGGCTGTTCGGCGACGTCAGGGGCAAGACCATCGTCGATTTCTGTGCCGCGCCCGGCGGCAAGACCGCGCAGCTCGCCCATGCCGGCGCGCGCGTGGTCGCGCTCGATCGTTCGCCGGCGCGCGTTGCGCGGTTGAAGGATAATCTGGCGCGGCTGTCGCTCGAGGCCGAAACCGCCGTCGCCGACGCTACCGAATGGCAGGGCGAGGTCGGCGGCTTCGACGGCGTCTTGATCGACGCGCCCTGCACCTCGACCGGCACCATCCGCCGTCATCCCGACGTCGCCTGGCTGCGGCAGGAGGCCGATATCGCCCCGCTCGGCGCCTTGCAGAAGCGCCTGCTGCAGAAGGCCGTCGGCCTGTTGAAACCCGGCGGCACCCTGATCTATTGCACCTGTTCGCTGGAGGTGGAGGAGGGCGAAGCCGCGATCGCAGCGCTGCTCTCGGCGGAGCCTGCCCTGCGGCGTGCGCCGGTTTCGCCCGGCGAGGTCGCGGGCTTGTCGGAAATCATCAATTCGCAAGGCGATTTGCGTACCCTGCCGTCCCATCTGGCGCATGCCGATCCCAGGTTCGGCGGGCTCGATGGGTTCTATGCTGCCAGGTTGGTTAAATCCTGATTTTTACATCGGATTTTCGCTTTGCCGGCGGTGATTCGCCGGTATTCAAGATGGTGTCAGTTTCCCGTTTCCGGATTAAAAGGATTCGCCAGAATCCTCTCCCCCACCAAGGCACGGCGTGTCGGTCGCTCAACGCAGACGCATTTCGACCCTGATCATGGGCCGCTTCGCGCGGAACATGATGGCGCGCGCCAGCGGCAGCTCGGTGGCGCTGTCGAAATTGTGGCCGGGCCGCACCGACCGGCTGATCATCGCCCCGCATGACCTGCGCACGGCCGACGCCACTCGCGCCGCCGAAATCTATGCCGGCCGTTTCGTCTTCGCCGGCAAGATCGTGACCTGCCACGGACGCTCGATCTTCGATCTCGAGCCGCCATCGGAGGATTGGGAGGTGGCGCTGCTCGGATTCGGCTGGCTCCGGCACCTGCGCGCGGCCGACACCGCGCTGACCCGCGCCAATGCGCGGGCGCTGGTCGATGACTGGCTGTCCAATTCCGGCAACAAGCGCCCGATCGGCCGCCGCGCCGACGTGCTGTCGCGCCGGGTGATCTCGCTCTTGTCGCAGGCGCCGCTGGTGCTGGGAGACACCGACAGCAAGTTCTATCGGCGCTATTTGCGCGGACTGGCGCGCGAAATCCGCTATCTGCGCTTTGCGATGCTCGACATGCCCGACGGCGTGCCGCGGCTGCAGGTGTTGATTGCGCTGTGCTACGCCTCGCTCTGCCTGGCCAACTAGGCGCGACACATCCGCTCTGCCAGCCGCAGGCTCTCGGAGGAATTGCAGCGGCAGATCCTGCCCGACGGCGGACACATCTCCCGCAATCCCGGCGCCCTGATCGATCTCTTGATCGATCTGCTTCCGCTGCGACAGACCTTTGCGGCGAGGAACATCGCGCCGCCGCCGGCGCTGCTCAACGCGATCGACCGCATAATGCCGATGCTGCGCTTCTTCCGGCACGGCGACGGCACCATTGCCCTCTTCAACGGCATGAGCGGCACGCCGTCGGACCTGCTCGCGACGCTGCTCGCCTACGACGATACCCACGGAACCCCGATGGCGAGCATGCCGCATACCGGATTCCAGCGCCTCGACGGCGGCGCCATGACGGTGATCATGGACACCGGCACGCCGCCGCCTGCGAGTGTCAGCCACGACGCCCACGCCGGCTGCCTGTCCTTCGAATTGTCGTCCGGGCCGAGCCGGATCGTGATCAATTGCGGCATGCCCTCGACCGGCCGCGACAACTGGCGCGCCTTTGCGCGCAGCACGGCGGCGCATTCGACCCTGGCCTTTCACGACACCTCGTCCTGCCAGTTCGTCGAACTGTCGGCGATGAAGCGGCTCCTGCACGGCGCACCGATCGTCAGCG
>JAFAUV010000066.1 GCA_019243075.1 Bradyrhizobium sp. | reverse complement strand
CGCCGGGGACTACACGCGGATCGCGGTGGGGGAGCCGGTCGAGGGCTGGCAGCCGTACTCGGCCGCGTTCGCCGAGTCGCCGGAGTTCACCCCGGACGGCCCGACGCGGGCCGCCGACCCGCTGCTGCTCTACTTCACCTCCGGCACGACGGCGAAACCAAAGCTGGTGCGGCACAGCCAGCGCAGCTATCCGGTCGGCGCGCTGTCGACGATGTACTGGCTCGGCCTGCAGCCTGGCGATGTGCATCTCAACATCTCCTCTCCGGGCTGGGCCAAGCACGCCTGGAGCTGTTTTTTCGCGCCCTGGAATGCGGGGGCGACCATCTTCATCGTCAACCAGCCGCGCTTCGAGGCCAAGCAGCTGCTCGCCACCATCGCTCGTTGCGGCGTCACCACGCTGTGCGCGCCGCCGACGGTGTGGCGGCTGTTCATCCAGGAACGGCTGGCCGACTTCAAGGTCAGCCTGCGCGAGGTCTGCGGCGCCGGCGAGCCGCTCAATCCCGAAGTGATCGACCAGGTACGCGCCGCCTGGGGCCTGACCATCCGCGACGGCTACGGCCAGACCGAGACCACGGCGCTCGCCGGCAACTCGCCGGGGCAGAAGGTCAAGGTGGGCTCCATGGGCCGTCCGCTGCCGGGCTATCGCGTCGCGATCATGGATGCGGATGGCAACATCGCCAAGGAGGGCGAGGTGACGCTGGTGCTCGGCGCCGATCGTCCGGCGGGACTGATGCAGGGCTACCAGGGCGAGGACGGCGGACTTTCCGGCGCCGACGGCGATCATTATCGCAGCGGCGATATGGTGTTTGTCGATGACGACGGCTATTTCACCTTTGTCGGCCGCTCCGACGACGTCTTCAAATCCTCCGACTACCGCATCAGCCCGTTCGAGCTGGAAAGCATCTTGATCGAGCATGAAGCGGTGGCGGAAGCGGCCGTGGTACCGAGCCCTGATCCAATTCGCCTGGCGATTCCGAAAGCCTATGTGCTGCTGACATCAGGCGTCGAGCGCTCGCCGGAGACGGCGCTGTCGATCTTCAAGCACCTCCACATGCGGCTTGCGCCGTTCAAGCGCATCCGCAAGCTCGAGCTGGTGACGGAGCTGCCGAAGACGATTTCCGGAAAAATCCGCCGGGTCCAATTGCGCCGGCTGGAACACGACAACAACCGCGAGGACACGCTTCGCGGCCAGGAATTTCGCGAAGAGGATTTCCCGGAGCTGCAGAAGATACGCACGGCCGGGGCGGAGCACCACTGACATGAACGAAGTCTGGAAGAAGCCGCCGGTGTCGCTTGCGACCTACCAGGCCATGATCGGCAAGGAAGTCGGCGTCTCATCCTGGCATCTGGTCGATCAGAACCGGATCAATGCCTATGCCGACGTGATCGAGGATCACCAGTTCATCCATGTCGATCCCGAGCGGGCCAGGCGCGAGACCGCGTTCGGCTCGACCGTGGCGCACGGCTTTCTCACGATGTCCTTGATGAGCATCATGTCCTATGAGGTGATGCCGGTCATCGAGGGCACCACGATGGGCGTCAATTACGGCTTCGACAAGCTGCGCTTCATCTCGCCGGTCAAGGCGGGAAAACGTGTCCGCGGCCGTTTCGCGCTCGCCGAAGCCAGGCTGCGCAAGCCGACGGAATTGCTGTCGCGCACCAATGTCACCGTCGAGATCGAGGGCGAGGACAAGCCCGCGCTGGTGGCAGACTGGATCGGGCTCATTTATTTCGCGTGAGCGCCGCTGATGATGGCCGCCGCTATTCTCTCGCTCGTCACGGCCGGGCTTGACCCGGCCATCCAGCACTGCTCATAAAAGCCGAATTTTGGGATGGCTGCCCGGACAAGCTCGGGCACGACGAAAGTGGAAATCCGGGAAACGACGCATGACAATCAGGTTTGACGGACGGGTCGCCATCGTGACCGGCGCGGGCAATGGTCTCGGGCGTGCGCATGCGCTGGGGCTGGCGAGCCGCGGCGCCAAGGTCGTGGTCAACGATTTCGGCGGCGCGCGCGACGGCACCGGCGGCTCGCTGTCGGCGGCCGAGGCCGTGGTCGAGGAGATCAAGGGATCCGGCGGCACCGCGATGGCCGACGGCGCCGACGTCTCGAACTTCGAGCAGGTCAAGGCGATGGTGGCCCGCGCAACGAAAGAGTGGGGCAGCGTCGATCTGTTATGCGCCAATGCCGGCATCCTGCGCGACAAATCGTTCGGCAAGATGGAGCCGGCCGATTTCGCCAAGGTTCTGGAGGTGCATCTGATCGGCAGCTTCTATTGCTGCAAGGCGGTGTGGGAGGGCATGCGCGAGCGCAACTACGGCCGCATCGTGCTGACGACCTCCTCGTCCGGCCTCTATGGCAATTTCGGCCAGGCCAATTACGGCGCGGCAAAGTCCGGCATGGTCGGGCTGATGAACGTGCTCGCCGAAGAGGGCCGCAAATACAATGTCCGCGTCAACACGATCTCGCCGACCGCGGCGACGCGAATGACGGAAGAGCTGCTGCCGCCGGAGCCGCTCAAGCTGATGCGGCCCGAGGCGATCACGCCGGCGGTCGAGTTCCTGCTGAGCGAGGACGCACCGACCCGCACCATCATGGGGGCCGGCGCCGGTTCCTTCGCGCTGATCCAGGTGATCGAAAGCGAAGGCGTCAACCTGCCGCCCTCCGAATGGACGCCGGATGCGGTGGCCGCGCATTTTGCCGAGATCAGCGACATGTCGAAGGCCAAGGCGCTGGAAGGCGCATTCCAGCAGACGCAGAAATATGTCGCCCAGGCTGCCGCACGCGCCGGCGTGAAGCTCTAGGCCATGGATGCTGCCGTGATCGGCGCCGGCCCGGCCGGGCTGATGGCAGCGGAAGTGCTGGCGGAGCGTGGTGCCAGCGTCACGGTCTACGAGGCGATGCCCTCGGCGGGACGCAAATTCCTGATGGCCGGACGCGGCGGGCTCAACCTTACGCATAGCGAGCCGTTGCCCGCGTTCCTCGCGCGCTATCGCGAGGCGGCGCCGTGGCTCGAAACAGCGATCTCCGCTTTTCCGCCGAGCGCCTTGCGCGAATGGAGCGAGGCGCTGGGACAGCCGACCTTCGTCGGCTCCAGCGGGCGGGTGTTTCCCGAAAGTTTTAAGGCATCGCCGTTGCTGCGCGCCTGGCTGCGGCGACTGGATTCGCAAGGCGTGCGGTTCGCGTTCCGGCATCGCTGGATCGGCTGGAACGATGCCGGACAGTTGCGATTTCAAACGCCAGACAGAGAACGCCTCGTTAAAGCAAGTACGACCATGTTGGCACTCGGCGGCGCGAGCTGGCCGCGGCTCGGGTCCGATGGCGCATGGACGGAGTTGCTCGCGGCGAAAGGCGTCGCGATTGCGCCGCTGCGGCCAGCCAATTGCGGCTTCACCGTTGCGTGGTCCGACGTCTTCCGTAATCGCTTCGAAGGCCAGCCCCTGAAGAGCGCCGAATTCAAATTCGGGTTGCAGACCATTCGTGGCGAAGCGATCATCACCCGCAACGGCATCGAGGGTGGGGTGATCTACGCGCTCTCGGCCGAACTGCGCGAGGCGATTTTGAAGTCGGGCGATGCGACGTTGCAGGTCCGCTTGCGGCCCGATCTTGGCGTGGACGAACTCGCCGGCAGATTAGCGGCCTCGCGCGGAAAGCAATCCTTCTCCAATTTCTTGCGCAAGTCCGCCAATCTCTCGCCTGTCGCGATCGGCTTGCTGCAGGAGGCGGGCAAGCTCGCGGCTATGTCGCCGGAGGCCCTGGCCCGTTTGATGGGGGAAGTGCCGATCAGGCTTACCGGCGTCGCACCAATCGCGCGCGCGATCTCGACCGTGGGTGGTGTGGCGCTCGAGGATCTCGACGAGAACTACATGCTGCGCCGATTGCCCGGCGTCTTTGCCGCCGGCGAGATGCTCGATTGGGAGGCGCCGACGGGCGGCTATCTGTTGCAGGCGTCGTTTGCAACGGGCGCCGCGGCGGGCAGGGGCGCGCTAAGGTGGCTCTCGAAATCGTAGGATGGGTAGAGCGCAGCGAAACCCATCATTCTGGCCACGGACTCGATGGGTTTCGCTGCGCTCAACCCATCCTACGGCACCATCTCACCGCAGCTTCCCCCGCGCCGCCACCGGCAGCACGCCCACGATCTCCTCGCCGCGCACCATCACGAGCTCGTCCATCATGTTGACGACGACGCAGACGTGGTTGGGCACGATGCGCACGACATCGCCGACATTGGGGCGCGTGTTGCTGCGGCCGAGATCGAGGAAACCGTGCTCCTCGGCGAAACCGGCGATCTTCGCCTCGGGATGTTCGAGGATCAGGCCGTAGCCGTCGAGGCCGCCGCCGGGGTCCGAAGTCAGCGTCTTCGAGCCGGCATCGAGAATGCCGCGTTCGGGGCCGGCGCGGCTCACCACCGTCGAATAGATGTTGAGCGCGCAATCATCCCAGCCGGCGACGCCGGCGCGGACCTGCATGCGGTCGTTGTAGATGTAGGTGCCGGGCCGATGCTCGGTGGCGCCCTTGAGCTTGCCGAGGTTCTTCAGGTTGGGCGAGCCGCCGGTCGAGACCATGCTGGCGGCAAGTCCGAGCGCACGCACGCCGGCCAGCGCCTCGTCGTAGAATTTCTGCGCCTCCGCCCAGCCGGTCTCGGTCGGGTAGAGCATGAAGCCGGCAAATTGCAGGCCCTTTGAAGCCGCGATCGCGCGTGCCAGCGCGATGGCTTCCCCCGGCGTCTCGACGCCGGCGCGCTTGCGCCCGGTATCGCACTCGACCACGACCGAAAGCGGCCGGCCGGATGCGGCAGCAGCCTTCGGCAGATCGGCGATAACCACCGCATTGTCGGCAGCCACGGTCATGCAGGCCTTGGCCTGCAGCGCGCCGAGCCGGGCCATCTTCTCGTCGCCGAGCAGGTTGTAGGAAATCAGGATGTCGGCGATGCCGGCCTCTGCCATCACCTCGGCCTCGCCGAGCTTCTGGCAGGTAATGCCCTTGGCGCCCGCCTTGATCTGCATCTGCGCCAGAAGCGGGCTCTTGTGGGTCTTGATATGCGGACGATTGGCAAGGGCGGCCGCGTCGCAGGCCGCCTGCACGCGCGCGATGTTGCGCTCGACCCTGTCCATGTCGATGACGGCGCAGGGCGTGCCGTATTCCCTGGCGATCTTGGCGGCGAGCGGCGTGGTCATCGGGGCAACTCCAGTTCATTACCTTCGTCATCGCAAGGAGCGAAGCGGCGAAACAATCCATGCCCAAGCAGGCGGAGACTTGGATTGCTTGGCGGAGCCTGTCATCGGGCCGCAAATGACGAACATCATATGGTCTATGCCTGTTGGTCTATGCCTGTTCTATTTCTTCACGCAGCACTTCCAGCTGCAGCCAGCGGTCTTCGGCCGCAGCCAGGTCTTCCTGCGCCTTGGCGATGGCGCGGGAGATATCTTCGAATTTCTTGCGATCCTTGGCGTAGAGGTCGGGATCGTCAAGCAGCCGCTGGCGCTTCGCAATCTCTTCCTGCAGCTTGGCGATGGTCTTGGGCAGCGTCTCCAGCGCGTGCTTCTCGTTGAAATTGAGCCGGCGCTTGGGTATCGGTGCGGGCGAGGGCGCAGCCGTCCTCGGCGCCCTTTTCTCGGGCGTCGGCGCCTTCACCTCGTCCCGCTCCAGATCGGAGCCGCGCTGCGCGAGCATGTCCGAATAGCCGCCGGCATATTCGATCCAGCGGCCATCGCCGTCGGGGGCGATCACCGAGGTGACGACGCGATCGAGGAAATCGCGATCGTGGCTGATCAGGATCACCGTGCCGTCGTAATCGCCGAGCATCTCCTCGAGCACGTCGAGGGTTTCGAGATCGAGATCGTTGGTCGGCTCGTCCAGCACCAGGAGGTTGGAGGGCTTTGCCAGGGCGCGCGCCAGCATCAGCCGTCCGCGCTCGCCGCCGGACAGCACTTCCAGCGGCGTCCGCATCTGCTCGCGGGCGAACAGAAAGTCTTCCATGTAGCCGACGACATGCTTCGGCTTGCCGCCGACCATGACATGGTCGCCGCGGCCGCCGGTCAGCGCTTCGGAAAGCGTCGATTTGGGATCGAGGCTTTCGCGGTGCTGGTCAAGCGTCGCCATCTCCAGATTGGCGCCGAGCCGCACGCTGCCGCTGTCGGGTGGACGGGCGCCGATCAGCAGATTCACCAGCGTGGTCTTGCCGGCGCCGTTCGGCCCGACAATGCCGACGCGATCGCCCCGTTGCAGGCGGATCGAGAAATTGTCCACGATCTTGCGCTCGCCATAGGCCTTGCTGATGCCCTTCGCCTCGATCACCAGCCGTCCGGACTTGTCGGCTTCCGCCGCGGCCAGGTTGGCCTTGCCGGCCGCGCCGCGATATGTCTTGCGCTGCTCGCGCAAGGCAAAGAGATTGCCGAGCCGCTTGACATTGCGCTTGCGCCGCGCCGAGACGCCATAGCGCAGCCAATGCTCCTCACTGACCATCTTGCGGTCGAGCTTGTGCTGCTCCCGCTCTTCTTCGGCCAAGAGCTCGTCGCGCCAGGATTCGAAGGCGGCAAAGCCGCGGTCGATCTCTCTGATCTGGCCGCGCTCGAGCCAGGCTGTGGCGCGCGACAGGTTGCTGAGGAAGCGGCGGTCGTGGCTGATCAGGACCAGCGCGCTGCGGCGGCCGTCGAGCTCGCGCTCCAGCCATTCGATGGTGGGCAGATCGAGATGGTTGGTCGGCTCGTCCAACAGCAGAATGTCGGGCGAGGGGGCGAGCACCCGCGCCAGCGCCGCGCGGCGCGCTTCGCCGCCGGAAAGATTTGCAGGGTCTTCATCGGCGCGAAGTCCGAGCTGTTCCAGCAGATAGCGGGCCGCGTAGCGGTCGTCGCCCGGGCCGAGACCGGCTTCGACATAGGCGAGCGTGGTGGCATGGCCCGCAAAATCCGGCTCCTGCGGCAGATAGCGGATGGTGGCGCCGGGCTGCACGAAGCGGCTGCCGCTGTCGGGCTCGACCAGGCCGGCGGCGATCTTGAGCAGCGTCGATTTGCCGGAGCCGTTGCGGCCGATCAGGCAGACGCGCTCGGCCGGCGACACCGAGAGCTCGACGGCGCTCAAGAGCGGCGTGCCGCCGAAGGTCAGCTTGATGTCCTTGAGTTGAATCAGCGGCGGGGCCATGGTCTCGGCTCTATGCAGTCTTCGCGCGCGTGGTACTCCATTCATGCAGGGAATGCGAGGAAAACGCGGCTTGCCAGCGCCGTTCCGACCGCTACGATCATGGGGGGGAAGCGTTCGAAATGAAGGAAGGCGGCATGGCGAGCCAGTTGGAGGCGTACCGCGTCTCGGCCTACAACACCTCGAAATTCTCCGAGAACAAGATCCACGACGATGCGGTGGCACGCAAATACGGCTTTTCCGGAGGTCTGGTGCCCGGCGTCGACGTGCTCGCCTACATGCTGCACATGCCGGTCAGGAAATGGGGTCGCGCCTTCCTGGAGCGCGGCCTGATCGAGGCGCGCTTCGTGAAACCGGTCTATGACGGCGAGATTGCCGAGGTCTCCGCCGCCGAGCAGGCCGATGGACTGGCCATCGAGGTGCAGAGCAAGGGCGAGCTCTGTGCGACCGGCAGCGCCTCACTGCCGGCATCGGCTCCGAACTATCGGCTCGCCGATTATACGGCGGTTGCGCCCGCGAGCCAGCGCCAGCCGGTGAATGCGGCTTCCTACGAACTCGGCAAATGGCTCGGTACCCAGCCGCGCCGCTGGGCGGGCTCCGCCGCAAACGAATATCTTGCCGATATTAGGGAGGCCGACCCGATCTATGGCCGCGAAGGCATCGGCCATCCCGGCCTTTTCCCACGGATCATGAACAAGGTGCTGGTCGACAACGCGATCCTCGGGCCCTGGATTCACGTCGGCAGCAAGATGCAGCTTCTTTCCGTGGCGAAACCCGGCGACGAATTGACGGCGCGGGCCAAGGTGATCGGCAATTACGACAAGAAGGGGCATCGCTTCGTCGAGCTCGACGCCCTGGTGGTCGCCACCGGCACCACGCCGCTCGCGCATTGCTGGCACATCGCGATCTACCAGCCGCGCGAGCAGGCCGCGGCGTAGGTGAAGAGGCGCGACGGCGCAAAGCACTCTCAACTCGTCATGGCCGGCCTGACCCGGCCATCCATCCGCAAATCCGATGCGCAACGAAGTCCACCCCGATCCCCAGGACTACTGGCGCAAACATTTCAGTGTGAGTGCCGCGCAGGTGGAATGCGACCCCGAACGGAGGCTGTCCCGGCCCCAGGACCCCGGAGTTGTCGCTGGGGCTGATGCGATTGCTGGCATCACTGCATGTGGGCGTGCTCGGCTGGTCCATCGACACCTCGGCGACGCTGGTCAAGGATCACACAGCTTATGAGCCAACGGACACGCATCCTTCAAGGATTGCAGGGACGGATCGGATTCCGGCGGCGGCAGCCTGCTCGCCAACTTTCCCAACAACTGAAACAGCAAATTGTGCTTCGGCATCGTGTTGTGAGAGCGCTTCGCCGGCGCGATGCGCGAAAAGCCGGAGCCCGGAAAGCGCTCGTTCGCCTAAACGGCCAAACCTAACCCGTGGTTCGCAAATCTGTTCAGGGAATGGTGCGCCACGGCCGATGAAGATGATGGGCGCTATCGTTCGACGTGGTGCGATGATGCTGGGCCTGCCGCCCGATCCAGTCACCAGTACTACGACTGCGTGCAAGAGCGCGCCCTCGGCGAAGATCACCTCCCCATACCCACTGTTTGCTTGGGAATAACAATGAAAAAACTGACGACAACGGAAGCCTTGGTCCAATCTCCGCTAATCCTTGCAACGCTCTGCTTGGTGATTCTTGGGTTGGCTGACCGCGTTCACGCCCAGCAGACGGCGCAACCATCCAATCCCCGCTTCAATATGGCATCCCTTAGGATCCGCCTCGGAGTCCCCCGGGTGGAGCGGGGACCCTCGGGCAGGGCGGCCGATTCGACTTTCACGGAAATCCAACTGCCCAACGGCAAGTATCGCGGGTTCAGCGGTGTCGGCGAAAGTATCGCAATCGACGGGGACGCGCCCTGGGATATGGCGGCACCGGGCGTCACGGTGTTCAGACCGGGGCCTCCCGGCAGCACGGCCTCATGCGGCCAATGGTTGCAGCATGTCGAGAAAGTCGGCAATACGCTGCTCGGCTGGGTTCATAATGAGGCGACTACAAGAACAAGGGCCAGACACACATGTCCATGGTGCTGGCGACATCCAGCGACGATGGTCTGACCTGGACAACGCTCGGGCCGATCATCGCGGGCATGCCCGACGATCAGCCGACGCCTGCCACCATGACGGGCGACACCTGCCTCAGCGTCACTCGCGGCAACGATGGCTTTTATTATGGTTATTGCCTGCGCCCGAGACAGCATCAGATGTTCGTGGCACGCGCGCCGGTCAGCGATCCCGGGACCGGGTCGCTGGAGAAAATATTTCAATGGAGACTGGAGCGAGCTCGGAGTCGGAGGCGACGCCACGCTGCTCGGAAGCAATATCAGACCGGCCTACTGGACCGCGATCGACGCGGAGGTCGGCGTGGACTGGACACGGGGTGGCATCACCCTGTCGGTCTCGACCGACCGGCTCCACTTCGCAAAGCTGCCTCAACCTTTCCTCGCGCTTGACAACGGGACCTGGGACCGACGAGGACCTCCCAACGAACTACTGGCGTACGAAACGTTGATCGATGCGAAAACGGGAGAAAACCGTCTCAGCGATCACTGGCTGATGGCCTATATGTATCTCCAGCCGAACGAAGGTTTTGACAAGCGCTATCTCGTCTTTCGTCCGATCGATGTCATGTGGGGGCGCAAGCCGGACGAGCCGCAATCGGCGGTGGCTCTGGCGCGTTGGTATAGTGCCAAGCAGCATGACCGCTGGTCGACGGTCGCTCCGGTCCCCGGCAACTACACCGACTATCGACTGGAAACCGTATCGGGCTATCTCTTGGCGTCCGCCGACGCAAACCGCGCGACTGTGGAACTGGAAGATTGCGTAACGCGGTCGCCGGGGCATCCAGATCATCTGTTATTGCAAAACGGGTTTTGCGAATCTCGCACCTATGAACGGCTACGTACGGCCGGCTGGGCCCATGCGCAAGCAGGTAACGGGTTGATCCCGCTCTATCGCTGCTACAACGCTGCGGAACGGTCCCACTTTGCCTCCAACAAGCCTGACTGCGAACAACTCGGATCGAACGAGCAACTACTTGGCCACGTGCTCGAGCGTTAGGATTTATCATTCATAGGGAAAGGGGCCTATGTGCCGCCACCGGTGGTGGCAAGCGATCGCGTGAGCTGCAGGTCGCCGCGCGCGTGCGCGGCAGAGGTCATGTTTTGCGATCCTTGGATGTGAGAATGGCGCGCCACGGCCGATGAAGATGGGCACTATGGCTTCGCCGTGGCGCTATGATTGCCTTGCCGGAATCGCGATTGAGCGTCCAACCATTCGCCATCCCTTTCAGGACCGCTACTACGGAAGCGCTTGCGTCATCTCGCGCGTGAAGCCAATCTGCCGTCATGCCGATGCGTCTGCCCCATAGTGACGAAGCAATCCTCGATATCCGCAAGATCCAGGACTATTGCTTGAACCCAGCGCACCCGCGAGGCCGGCACAAGGCCCGTGTATTCCGGGAGGCCCTCGACCTCCAGCGAACAGATGCATTGTGGCTGCGCGCCGTTCTGCTCGAGGCCGCCCGCTCTGGCGAGGCCATTCAGGTTGGAGACGACCCTTGGGGAACCTATTGGCGGCTTGATGCGGCCGTCGGGCGACAAGGGAAGATAGCTGTGGTAAGAACGATCTGGATCGTAAGAACCGGCGATACCGGGCCGTGATTCGTCACGTGTTGGGTGCTATGATGCAGGCGGAAAAGGATGCGAAGAACGAAGGCCCATCCCTGTTGGACGTGGTGGCATTGCTGACGGACCTTCCTGGGCAGCGGCTTGCGCGCGGGCAGGTCGGCACGATCGTAGAGCAGCTTGACGACAACACGTCGCTGGTCGAGTTCAGCGACGATCAAGGTCACGCCTACGCCGTCGCGCCATGCCCGCGCGATGATCTGCTGATTCTACACTACGTCCCAGAAGAAGCCTGACGATCGAACAGCAGCGCGGAAAGGGGTTCACACGCGGGTCGTGGCGTGCTCTGGCGAACTGGCGCGCCCGGAACGATGAAGATGGGCACTATTGTTTCGCCGTGGCACTATGATGCCGCGACCGACCACGCGCTGCAATCCGCAAGTCCGCGACGGACCGCGATTTCGCGCTACGCCCTCGCCGGAAGCGGAACGCACGCTTCCGGTCGCTGTGCCGCAATGAGCGAACTGGGTGCCGCAATCCCGAACTACGTGTCACAACAGCGCACCGGCCGATGCCGCCTGATGCGGTCGTGAATTGACAGCCTTGCGAGGCTCGATGACACTATGAGGAGCGCGCCAGACAGGGCGCCTCCTGCCCGCGGCAAGGGAAAACTCCCACCTGTTCCGTCTCGAAGAGCGTGTCTAACACCTTCTTTCAGCCTGATATCAGCGGGTCACAGGCGCTACGAAAGGAGGTCGCCATGACCACGCCGAAGTTTTTGCCCGCTCGTCCATCTTTGGAATCCCTGCGCAAGCAAGCAAAGAAGCTTGCGCGCGACGTCGCCGCCGGTGACGTCGACGCCATCGAGCGTGCGCGCGCGCACCTGCCGAACGTCGATGCGCCGCTGACGCAGCGTAGCGCACAACTCGTGATCGCGCGGGAATACGGCTTTGCCGGCTGGCAAGACCTGACCGCAGAGGTGAGCAAGCGGCTCGGCCGGGGATTGGATTGGGCGGTGACCCAGGCTCGACGCGTCATTCACGACAACGACGTCGAGAGTTCGAGGCAGCTGTTGGCTGAATACCCTGCGCTGCTTTCCTGGCAAGAAGGCGGTGGCCTGCTCGCAATGGCCACGTCCGCCTACGGAGACGCAGGCGACGCAGAAAGAGAAGGATGGTTCACTCGCGGAGCATGCGCCGAGCTTTTGATCGACGCCGGCGCAGTGGTAACGAGAGAGGTATGTGAGGGTCTCCTCCGGTCCCGCGCCTGGGGGCTGCTGCAACTGTTTCAACGCCGCGGCCTGCTGCCGCGCACGCTCAAGTTTCTTGCCGCGCTCGGTGATATCGACGCCGTCCGCGCCGCTCTTGCCGAGAGGCGGCACGATCTCGCAACCGTCAACGAGGCCTTCGTGCGCGCCTGCAGCTTCAAGCATGAGGACGTCGCATTCGTCCTGCTGGAACGATTGATCGCGCTCGATCCCGAATTCGGCAAACACGTCGACGAAAACCCCGGCCGTCGCGCCTTCATCGGCTATTTCATGGAGCACAGACCCTCTTATGCGATCGAAGCCG
>JAFAUV010000008.1 GCA_019243075.1 Bradyrhizobium sp. | reverse complement strand
ACTGGTCGGTGTTCGCCGAAGGCAACTACATCTGGACCGAGGACGACGCCGCGCATGACTATGTCACGCCTGCCGGCATCCCCAGCGAGACCATCAACAACCGGCAGCGGATCATCACCGCGCTGGTCGGCGTCAATTACAAATTCCACTGGGACAACGGGCCCCTCGTGGCCAAGTACTGATCCCTGCTTCGCACCCGATGCAAAGCCTCCGGCCTTTGCGCCGGGGCTTTTTCTTTGCGGGGTTCATCTCCTCGCGCCAGCCTTACACCGGCCTTACGAAACCAGCCCTTCCCGGGCCGGAATCTTGACCGACAAGAGCCTCTCCGGCTCCGCCGATACTTGCCTAATATCCCAAATCGTCCCATGGCTTAGACCTTGAGGTTTAGGCCTTGAGGCTTAGGCCTTGGGCTGGCGGACCGTCGGGTGGCCGTGATGCGGTTATTGATCGTCGAGGACAATGAAGAGCTCGCCGAGCTGCTGGCCAAGGGCTTGAAGACCGCGGGCTACGAGGCCGACATGCTGTCGACCGTCGAGGAAGCGCGCGCCGTGCTCAGCACCACCTTCTATGCCGCCATGATCCTCGACCTCGGGCTCCCCGACGGCGACGGGCTCGAACTGCTGCGTGAGATCAGGCAGCGCGACAATCCGATCCCCGTCCTGGTGCTGACCGCGCGCGGCGGCCTGACCGACCGCGTGCATGGCCTGCGCAGCGGTGCCGACGACTATCTGGTGAAGCCGTTCGCGCTGGAGGAACTGATCGCGCGGCTGGAGGCACAATTGCGGCGGCCCGGACAATTGCTCGGCTCCAACCTTCGCATCGCCAATCTCGCCTTCGACACGCAAAACCGCCAGGCCTCGATCGACGACCAGCCGCAGGTGCTTTCGGCGCGAGAGACCGCGGTGCTCGAGCTGTTGATGCGCAGCAAGGGCCGCGTCGTGTCCAAGAAACAGGTCGAGGACCACATTTTCGGACATTCCGGCGAGGTCGCCTCGAACGCCATCGAGGTTTATGTCCATCGCCTGCGCAAGCAGCTCTCCGAGCGCGGCGCCCGGGTTCAGGTGCACACCATTCGCGGCGTGGGGTACCTGATCGCGGAGGAGAAATAGCGTGCTGCGCTTCAAGTCGATCATCTCGCGGATCGTCTTTCTTCATATCGTTGCCGTTGCGATCACCTCGATCCTGATGTCGCTGGCGCTGTCCTGGCTGCTCAGCTTCGCAACCGACAACATCCACGACAAGGCGATGCAGGAACAGGCGGTATCGGTCGGCAATCGTCTCGGCCTGGACAGCGATGGACGGCTGCAGCTCGACCTGCCCCTCGACCTGCTCGGCCTCTATTCGCAGGCCTATGGCCGCTACTCCTACGCCGTCATCGACGACAAGGGCACCGTGTTGTTTTCGTCCCTGCCCGACCACACGGCGCTGTTTCCGGCCGACACCCGCCAGGCGCCGGTCGAGTTCCTGCACCACCGGCGCGGCAACGCCACGGTGTTCGGCGCCAGCGTGAAGAAAACCATCGGCGACCAGACGGTCTGGATCCAGACCGGCGAGGACCTCGCCAATCGCGACGTCCTGACCGACGACATCGTCGCCGATTTCTACCGAAACGTCGGATGGATCACGCTGCCGATCCTGCTCGTGCTGCTGCTCGCCGATATCGCGATTTTCCGCCGCGCGCTGCGGCCACTGCGCGAAGCATCCGAAATCGCCGAGGGCATCGCGCCGGAGCGGCCCGGCGTACGGCTGCCGACCGAAGCGATACCGCGCGAGGTCCGGCCGCTGGTTTCCGCGGTCAACCAGGGCCTCGACCGTCTCGAGGAGGGATTTCGCATCCAGCGCGATTTCACCGCGGACGCCGCACACGAATTGCGCACACCGCTCGCGGTGCTGCGGTCGCGCATCGATCTGTTGGAAGATCCGAAGATGGGCGATGCGCTGCGCCACGACGTCGACGGCATGGCGCACATCATCAGCCAGCTCCTGGACATTGCCGAACTCGACACGCTCGCCCTGCAGCCGGGCGAAAAGGCCGACCTTCAGGCTGTCGCCGCAGGGATTGCCGAATTCGTGGCACCGCTGGCGCTTGCGCAAGGCAAGGATATCGCGCTCTCGGGGCCAACCGAACCGGTCTGGGTCCGGGGCAATGCGGAAATGCTCGGCCGCGCGATCCGCAACCTCGCCGAAAATGCCATCAACCACACCGCGCCGGGATCGACGGTCGAGTTCGTGGTGGAGGACAATGGCACGATCAACGTGCTCGACCGCGGCCCCGGCATCGGCGAGGACGAGCGCAAGCTGATCTTCCGCCGCTTCTGGCGGCGCGACCGCCGCAAGCAGGGCAGCACGGGACTCGGACTCTCGATCGTGCAACGCATCGCCGAACTGCATTCGGCCAGCATCACCGTGGAAAACCGCGAACCCAGCGGCGCATGCTTCTCGCTCAAATTCGTGGCTTTGAAATCGTAGCGCATGATCCGGAAAAGTGGAAACCGGTTTCCGAGAAGATCATGCTCATCCAAACAGAGAGATCACCATGCGATTCCACGCTGTCAGAGGGGCAGCTAGTTTCATAGCGCAGTTGATATGCTTTGCTGCGAAAGAGGTTGCCGCGATTTGAGGTCTGACGATTAGCTGTCAGCAGCATTATTCGGCGTGCAGACGACGAAGCGCATGCCAGGATGATCGGTCACGTCGAGGCTCATATACTCGAATATGAGCTGCCCGGCCGATGGGTGTCGGATGCGCTTCACGGTTGAAGGCTGGCGAATGACATCGTGGCGCGGCCACCAGGCGCGAAACTCGGGACTTTCCTCTTTCAGCAAGGCGATGAGCCGCTCGAAATCTGGATCGCCCGCATAGCGAGCACTGTCGGCCCGGAACATCGCAAGCGATAGTGGCGCCAACTCCCCCCAATCCACCAGAAGCCGTCGATGGGAGACATTGGCGAACATCATGTGCATGATGTTACGGGCGTCACCTTCGAGTTGACCGAAATCGCCAAAGATGACCGTCGCCGTATCGTTCCAGGCGAGTACATCCCAACGGCGGCCGAGCACGTAGGCCGGTTGGTCGGTCATGCTACCGAGCATTCGGATCAGGGCTTCGGGCACCTGCTCGGCTCCGGTTGCCCGTTGCTCCGGCCTCGGGCGGTCGGCGAGCGTAAATAGGTGCTGTCGCTCCGCCGGATCGAGCCGCAGAGCTTCGGCCAGTGCATTCAGCACTTCGGCGGAAGGCCGCACGTCGCGCCCTTGTTCCAGCCATGTGTACCAGGTGGTCCCGACCCCGGCGAGAAGCGCAACTTCCTCGCGCCGAAGACCTGGCGTGCGACGGCGGAAACCATTGGGCAGACCGACCGACACTGGCGTAAGCCGCTCGCGGCGGGAGCGCAGGAAATCCCCGAACTCTTTCTGCCGGGCTTCAAGGGGCGTGGTGTGATGCTTCAACATAGCGCTATCATAGCAGTATTGATACCAGGATAACATCAAAACTGTTTACGCCTTCCGCTCTGCCCAAAATCGCGGTCGAACGATGAATTTGCCGGAACGGGATGCGATGACCGCCGAAGCGAAGACGATCTTGATTACCGGCTCGACTGATGGCGTTGGGCGGGGGGTCGCCGAGCGGCTGGCAAAGCCCGGCACCACGATCCTCGTTCATGGGCGGGATCGCCCCCGTGGAGAAAGCCTTGTGGAAGCGATCCATCGCTTGCAGGGAACTGCGACTTTTTATTCGGCAGACGACGGGATGCGGCGTTCGCGAGCGGATGCACAAGCCTATGACGCCGCTGCACGACGACAGCTTCGGGCGCTCAGCTTGGATCTGACCGGCCTTCCACAGGCTGCCGGTTGATCCTGGCGCACCGTTTTCCCTCAAATACAGAAAGGAACCTATCATGTCAGAGCATACGGTCATCGTCGGAGGCTCGTCTGGCATCGGACTCGCCACCGCTCGGCTGCTACTCGACAAGGAACAGAAAGTCACGATCGCGGGGCGCAATGCTGCTCGCCTGGAGGCGGCGGGGAAAACACTCGGCGGCAATCTCCATACGCTCGTCATGGACGCCGCCGATGCCGCGAGCTTGCCGGATAGTTTCGCCCGCATCGGCGATTTCGACCATCTCGTGCTCGCGCTCGGTAGCGGCAAGGGAGCCGGGCCTTTCGCCTCAGTCCCGCTTGCCGATGTCAGGGGCGGCTTCGAGGAAAAGGTCTATGCCCATTTCGGTTGCGCCCAGGCCGCGCTTGCCCACTTGCGAAAGGAGGGTAGCCTGACCTTCATCTCGGCAGTGACGGGGCAGGCCGCCATGCCTGGCACGGCGGGCATCGGAGCTGCCAACGCCGCCATCGCGGCGCTGGTGCCGATCCTGGCGGCGGAACTTCGTCCGCTGCGGGTCAATGCGGTCTCCCCCGGCGTCGTCGATACGCCCTGGTGGGACTTCTTCACTGACGAACAGAAAGCCCCGGTGTTCGCCGACTATGCGGCGAAAACCCCGGTCGGACGCGTGGGGCAACCGGAGGACATCGCGAAAGCCGTCGCCTTCCTGATCGCTGACACCTTCATGTCAGGGCAGATCATTGTCTGCGACGGCGGGCTGCGGCTGACCGCATGATATCGACGCGAACGACACGTGGCATGCGACGGCAGGGATCACAGCAAGCGGGAGATTTATCACCTTGCCGTCTTTGGGGACTTGTACGCGCGAGCTATCCGGACGGGCTGCTCGCAAAAGTATCGGCGCCGACATGGGCGGACCTCGCCGCGGAAACCATCCTTTTCCGCCACGGTGGCGACGGCCCACAAGCGCAAGACCATGTGACCGGGCGCATTGCGGAGTTGGGCCTTCATCCCTCGACGGCCCATCCTGCGAGACGCGCTTTGCGGCTGCTCGGGATCAGGGCATCGGACGCTTAGGCGGCGATGTCGGTCCCGACCTGGATGCGGTCGGCATGGAGCGACCATTCGCAGAGCCGCTCGCTCTCGCAGAATTTCAGCTTGGCCAGTTCTTCGGCATGCCCTTCGTTCAAGGCGTCGATCTCGACCGAACGCTGGCAGATTTCGATCTGACGGCCATTGCCGCCGAGCACGTCCTTCATGAAGCGGACGATATATCGTGACACGGCTTCCTCCCCGGTCGGCTGCTTTATAGTTGGGAGTACGTTATCTCCTGTGGGGAGGGCCGTCTGCACGAAACCAAGCGCAGCGCCATCAGCCGCCGATTTCACGTCAGGCGCCGACATCCGGCAGGCTTGCTGCCGCAATCGCGACGACCTGCGCAATCCGACGACCGATCCGGACCGGCGTGGTGCGCAACAGAGAGGCAACCCGTTGCATGAGAAATCCTTTGCACGCCGGCGGAGGAACCGCAGCTAAATTCATGGCGCAAAAAGGAAAATGATCGCGGGGCCGATCCGTGTCGAGGGCTCCTGGAAAATAGCAAAACCACTGCCGTCCGGTGCCGGTGAGGCAGCGGTTTTGTTGCTCCCGGCCCGCCGGCCGAAGCGAAAATCTTCTCTCCGGCGCGCCGCGCTATTTTGGGCTGACGCCAAACGCCTTGGCAAAGCGCTCGCTGTAGCGCGGCCAGACCTCGGGATTGATGATCCGGGGCGGCCGCTTGCCGTCGAGCGCATCGAGGATCTGTTCGGCCGCGATCCTGCCCATATTCTCGCGCGCCTCCTTGGTGACGCCGGCCGTGTGCGGGCTCGCCAGCACATTGTCGAACTGCAGCAGCGGATGCTCCGGCGGCGGTGGCTCCTTGGACCAGACGTCGAGACCGGCGCCGGCGATCTTCCTGGCGCGCAACGCCTCCAGCAGTGCGTCCTCATCATGAATGAAGCCGCGCGCGGTGGTGATGAAATAGGCGTGCGGCTGCATCAGGGCGAATTGCCCGGCGCCGATCATGCCCCTGCTCTCCTTGGTCAGCGGGCAATTGATCGAGACATAGTCGGAGCGGCGCAACAGCTCGTCGAGCTCGACCTTCTGCGCGCCCCGCTCGGCGATTTCCGATTTCGAGAGATACGGATCATAAGCCAGCACGTTCATGGCGAGCAGCCCGCGGCAGAGCTCGGCGATGCGGCGGCCGACATTGCCGAGGCCGACGATGCCGATGGTGCGGCCCTGCGCCTCCGTACCCATCAGCGCATTGCGGTTGACGTCGCGCTCGCGGCGCAGCGCGCGATCGGCCTCGATGATGCGCTTGGACAGCGTGAGCAGCATGCCGAGCGCATGCTCGGCGACGGAATGCGCATTGCCTCCGGACTGATTCACGACCAGTACGCCGGCCCTGGTGCAGGCCTCGACATCGACGGGGTCGAAGCCCGCGCCGTTCGAGGAGACGATCAACAGGTTCGGCGCGCGCTTCAGGAATTCGTCATGGACATGGAAGTGCGGCGCCAGCTCGTCGCGTGCCGCGCCGACCTGGTAGGCGTGTGCCGCCGAGAGGACCGGCGCGAAATCGCCTTCCGGCGTTTCATTCTCGAGGCGGTCGAGCCGCACGTCCGGCCGTGCTTTCAGGATTTCGGTATAGATCGGGTGGGCGAGATATTTGACGTAAAACACGCGCTTGTTGTTGACGGTCATCGATCGGCTTTCGGTTCTCTCAAAATCCTCGGGGCTTGGAACGGCCGCTTCACCCTTCCGCAGCGGCCGTCAGGACGGAGCGCTCGTCATTCGGCCTTGATACCGGCGGCCTGGATGATCGGCCCCCACTTGTCGTAGTCGGCGCGGATTTTCCGGTCGAGCTCCTCCGGCGTGCCGCCGATCGGGATCGATCCGAGCGTGGCGAGCCGATCCCTGACCGCATCGGTGTTCAACGCCGCGACGAAATCGCGCGAGATTTTCTCGACGAGATCGCGCGCCATGCCGCCGGGTCCGAGCAACCCCCACCACACCTCGGTGTCATAGCCCGGCACGGTCTCGCCAATGCTCGGCACGTCAGGCAGAGAGGGCAAGCGCTTGGCGGTCGTTACCGCCAGCGCGCGCACCGTGTTGGCCTGGAGCTGGCCGACCGATTCGGGTCCGTTGTTGAACGACAATGGAATCTGCCCGCCCAGGAGGTCGTTGATCGCGGGTGCACCGCCTCTATAGGGAATGGGCTGCAGCTCGATCCGGGCAAGATTCATCAGGAGCTCGCCGGCCAGATGGGTCGAGGTGCCGGTCCCCGCGTGCCCGAACGCAAGGGTGCCCGGCTTGGCCTTGGCCTGGGCGATCACGTCAGCGAGATTTTTGAAAGGGGAATCTGCGCGGACCAGAAGGATGTTCGGCGATGACGCGAGCAGCGAGATCGGCGTGAAATCCTTGAACGTGTCGTAGGGAAGTTTCGGGTACAGGAACGGATTGGTGGCATGCCCGCTCGCCACCATGATCAGCGCGTAACCGTCCGGCGGTGACTGCACCAGCGCCTGCGAAGCCACCACCCCGCCGGCGCCCGGGCGATTGTCCACCACCACCGGCTGGCGCCATTGCTTCGACATGACGTCGCCCAGCGTGCGTGTCAAGATGTCGACGCCGCCCCCGGCGGGATAAGGCACATATATATGGACCGGTCGATCCGGAAATGCGGATTGAGCCGGCGCCACTCCAGTGCTCGCGAGCATGACCGCCGCGACGGTGGCAACGACGGACCACCTGACCATGATTTCCTCCCGGTCTTTGGCGGACCTTATGGCACGGTGATCGAGGCTTACGCATCGGCGCTTGGCGCAGACCACATAGTTTGCTCGGGTATGTTGACAATCCCGCCGGCGGCGTCAAGTTGCGGCACGTCACGACCGCTGGCAACGAAGGTCGCAAGATCAATAGGGAGAACGGGATGGCCGTTGCGGAGAAGACTTCGCCCCACGCTTCCCAGGAACCGGCTCAGGAAAAGACCTGGCACGGCATCGTGCAGCAAACGCTGAAACGGAACGACATCCGCCTCGTGCCTTACGTCCCCGATCGCGTGCTGACCGCGCTGATCAAGAACCTGCACGCCGATCCCTATTTCACCACCTTCCCGACTGCGCGCGAGGAAGAAGCCGTCGGCATCGTCTCCGGCGCCTGGATGGCCGGCATGAAAGGTGCCGTGCTGATGCAGACTTCGGGCTTCGCGACGCTCGCCAATGTGCTGGCCTCGCTCGCCGTACCCTACCAGATCCCGCTGATCATGTTCGTGTCCGAGCGCGGCACGCTCGGCGAGTTCAATTACGGCCAGGCGCTGGTCTGCCGCACCATGCGGCCGGTGCTGGATTCGCTGGCGATGGAACATCACACCTGCACGCGGCTCGACGAATTCGAGTTCATCGTCGACCGTTCGATCAAGCAGGCCGTCACCACCCAGGCGCCGGTGGCGCTGATCCTGTCTCCGCTGCTCACCGGCGGCAAGGTCTTCGACAAGTGAGTGCCATGAACGCGCCCGTCAATCCTCCGGACCGCAACACCAAGGTGATGAACCGCTTCGATCTGACTTCACGCCTTGTCGCAAAATTAAAGAACGAAGAGGCCGTGGTCGGCGGCATCGGCAACACCAATTTCGATCTCTGGGCCGCCGGCCATCGTCCGCAGAATTTCTACATGCTCGGCAGCATGGGTCTCGCCTTCCCGATCGCGCTTGGCGTGGCGCTGGCGCAGCCGAAGCGGCGCGTCTTCGCGCTCGAAGGCGACGGCTCGCTGTTGATGCAGCTCGGCTCGCTCTCGACCATTGCGGCGCTGGCACCGAAAAATCTCACCATGGTGGTGATGGACAACGGCATCTATCAGATCACCGGCGCGCAGCCGACGCCGGCTGCGGCGCTCGCCGACATCGTGGCGATTGCGGTTGCAAGCGGCATCGCCGACAGCGCATGGGCTGCCGATGAGGAAGATTTCGAACGGCTGATCGAGCAGTCGCTGACGGCCGCCGCCCCGGCCCTGATCGGCGTCCGCATCGATGACAAGCCCGGCACGGGAACCACGCGGCGCGATCCGGTGCAGATCCGGGAGCGCTTCATGCACGGCATGGGAGTGCGGCAGCCGCTTTAGGCTTCGCGTTAACTACGCTGACATCGTGAACCAGGCGTAACACCGCCTGCCGGTCCAACCGTGCTATGGGGCCTCATGACGATCATTCTGCGGATTTTCGCCTGGCTCCTCGCCGCGGCGGTGACCTTCGCGACACTGGGGCCGGCCAGCTATCGGCCGCACGCCAACATCACGCATGACGGTGAGCATGCGCTCGCCTTTGTCCTGCTCGGCCTTGCGTTCGCACTGGCCTATCCACGGCACAGGACGCTGTCCGCCGCCATTTCCGTCGTCCTGATCGGCGTTCTCGAGCTGATGCAGCTCTTCGCTCCCGGCCGGCACGCGCGGCTGGAAGATTTTGTGGTCGATGCCCTCGCCGCGCTGGTCGGCTTTACGCTGGCAGCTCTCGTCGGCTGGCTCGCGCGCTCGCATTGGCACGAACGGCGCGCGGACTAAACGTCCCCGTGAGGCCGGGAAGCATCACGGGGACGATCTTGATGGGGATGTTCTGGGCCGAAACGCTTATTCGATGATCTTGATCACCTTGCGCGTGCGCGGCTCGACGATCACGCGGCGATCATTCACGACGGCGTAATCATACTGGGTGTAATGCGGCACCGGCCGCAGCTCGACGTCCGGCGGCAGCGGCTCGCCGACGATCACGCGCTCCTGCACCACGACCGAAGGCGCGCGCTCGCCCTGCACCGAGGTGATCACCGCATTCGGGATTTCCAGGCCCGCGCCGACCGCGGCGCCCACCGTACCGCCGACCATCGCGCCGACCGGTCCGCCGACATCGCCGCCGGCTCGTGCGCCGTCACGGGCGCCTTCCACGGTGGTCGATTGCGCAAAGGCCGCGCCGGACGCGAGCAGCGATGCGGCGATCAACGTAACAGCAAAACGGTTCGTCATTTTGGTCCTCCAGGGTTTGACGGAGCGTCTAACATCGCAGAGACGGCGTTGTTCCGCGCCCGCCGGGCCAGAATGGCGCAAACCGTGACCCGGTTCCCCTGGAACCAAGCGCAGCTGTCGTGGTTAGAGCAGACCCGCGCCGCGCGCCCATTTGTACTTGGCCCCTAACACCTCGACCGGAAGCTCGGTCGAATAGGCGTAGGCCGGGATGCCGTTCTGATAGAGATATTCGGCGGCTTCCTCGACTTCGACGTCACCGGCCAGCGAGGCGACCATCGGCTTCACAAGGCCTTTCGCTTCCATTTCCCTCTTCACCTCGACCATGTTGCGCGCGAACACCATCGGCGGCGTCACGATCGTGTGCCAATAGCCGAGGATCAGTGCGTGGATGCGCTCGTCCGACAGGCCGAGCTTTACCGTGTTGACATAGGTGATCGGCGGCTCGCCGCCGGTGATGTCGACGGGATTTCCGGCCGCACCGAACGGCGGGATGAACTTGCGGAAGGCGGCATCGAGATCCGGCGGCATCGCCATCAACGACAGCCCGTTGTCGACCACGGAGTCCGAGAGCAGCACGCCGGAGCCGCCGGCGCCGGTGATGATCAGGATGTTCTCGCCCTTCGGCGTTGGCAGCACCGGCACGCCGCGGGCGAATTCCAACAGCTGCCGCAGGCTGCGGGCGCGGATCACGCCGGATTGCTTGAAAACATCCTCATAGATCTTGTCATTGCCGGCAAGCGCGCCGGTGTGCGAGGAGGCCGCCTTGGCGCCGGCGGACGTGCGGCCGGCCTTGAGCACCACGACCGGCTTCTTCTTGGAGACGCGCTTGGCAGCTTCGGCAAAAGCGCGGCCGTCCTTCAGATCTTCGCAGTGCTGCGCGATCAGGTTGGTGTTGGGATCCTGCTCGAAGAAGGCGAGCAGATCGTCCTCGTCGATATCGGACTTGTTGCCGAGGCCGACGATGGCCGACACGCCCATCTTCGCCGAGCGCGAGAAACCGATGATCGCCATGCCAATGCCGCCCGACTGCGACGACAGCGCCGCGTGCCCCTTGACGTCATAGGCCGTGCAGAACGTCGCGCAGAGATTGGCGGGCGTATAATAAAAGCCGTAGATGTTCGGCCCCATCAGGCGGATGTCGTATTTCTTGCCGACCTCGACGATTTCGGCCTGCAGCTCCGGCGCTCCGGCTTCGGCAAAGCCCGACGGAATCAGCACTGCGCCCGGGATCTTCTTCTCGCCGCATTCGGCGAGTGCGCCTGCCACGAATTTCGCGGGGATCGCGAACACCGCGACATCGATCACGCCGGGCACGTCCTTGACGCTCTTATAGGCCTTGTAGCCCAGGATCTCCGAAGCCTTGGGATGGATCGGCAGTATCTCGCCCTTGTAGCCGCCATTGATGAGGTTCTTCATCACGGAGTTGCCGATCTTGCCGTCCTCGGCGGAGGCGCCGATCACCGCAACCGCCTTGGGCTGCATGATGCGGTTCATGGCCGCGACGATCTCCTCAGTCGGACGCGGCTTCGGGCGCGGCTGGTAACTGAAGTCGACGACGATGCGCACGTCAGCGGCAATCGCCTCCTTCTTGGTGGCAAAGACCGGGTTGAGGTCGAGCTCGACGATTTCGGGGAAATCGCCGACGAGATGCGAGACCTTGA
>JAFAUV010000287.1 GCA_019243075.1 Bradyrhizobium sp. | reverse complement strand
TCTTCGTCGACGATCGCACCGCGCGCGGTGTTGACCAGGATGACGCCCTTCCTCATGCCGGCGATTTTTTCGCGCGAGAGGAGCCCGCGCGTCTCGTCGTTGAGTAGAAGATGAATCGATATGACATGGCTCTCCGCCAGCAGCCGTTCGAGGCCGACGAACTCCACGCCGGGAAAGCTCTTCGGCGATCTGTTCCAGGCGATCACCTTCATGCCGGTCCCGAGCGCAATCCGCGCAACCTCCGCGGCGATGCCGCCGAATCCGATCAGGCCGATCGTCTTGCCGGTCAACTGCATGGCATCTTCGCGCAGCCAATTGCCGGCCCGCATCTCGCGGTCCATCCAGGGAATGACCCGCGCCGAGGCCCACATCAGCGCGATGGCGGCTTCTGCCACCGCGGTGTCGCCATAGCCCTTGATCAGATGCACGGAGATGCCGAGCTCGGCGAGCTCTTCCGGATTCATGTAGCTGCGAGCCCCGGTGCCGAGGAACACCACATGCTTCAGCCCGGCGCATTGCTTGGCGACGTCGGTTGGCAGCGCGGTGTGGTCGACGACACCGATTTCCGCGCCGACGAGAATGGCGGGCCAGTCCTCTGGCCTGATATTGGGATTGAAGTTCACGCGCATATCGGGATCGCCGGCCTTGCGCTGCCGCTCGAAGATCTCCGCCAGGGAATCATTGGCGTCGACAAAAACTCCGTGCACTGGAACCTCCCTTTTGAATCAGGCCGCGACGCCGGCGAGCGCCAGCACGGCGTGCATGAGCACGTTGGCGCCCGCCGCGCAATCCGCCTGCGTGGCGTCTTCCAGCTCGTTGTGGCTTATGCCGTCCTTGCAGGGCACGAAGACCATCGCCGCCGGCATGATCGTGTTGAGATTGCAGGCATCGTGTCCCGCGCCCGAGGTGATGCGGCGGTGGCTGTAGCCCAGTGTTCTGGCGGCATTCTCGATCGTGTCGACGAAGCCTGGATGGAAATGGGTAGGCTCCTTGCGCCAGACGAGATCCAGCGCGACGTCGACCTTGCGCCGCGCCGCGATCTCGGCCACGGAGGCGCGCAGGTCGCGGTCCAGCGCATCCATGATGTCGGCGTCCGCACTGCGGCAATCGACCGTGAAGGCGATCTCGCCGGGAATGACATTGCGCGACGGCTTTGCGATCACGGCCTCGCCGATGGTGCCGACCGCGTTGGGGCCGTGCTTGCTGGCGATGCTTTCCATCGCCAGCACGATTTCGGAGAGCGTCGCCAGCGCATCGCGCCGCAGCGGCATCGGCGTCGAGCCGGCATGGCTTTCGAAACCCGTAATCTTGCCGTCATACCACAGCACGCCCTGGCCGGAATCGACTACGCCGATGGTCTTTCCCTCGGCCTCGAGCAGCGGCCCCTGCTCGATATGCAGTTCGACGAAGCCGGAGAATTTCTGTTTTCCCACCGGTGTCTCACCGCGATAGCCGATGGCCTCGAGCGCCTCGGCGACGGTGACGCCCTCGGCGTCCTTGCGCGACAGGATGTCCGCTGTGGTGAAGTCGCCGACATGGGCGGCCGAGGCCATCATGGCCGGCGCAAAACGCGAGCCTTCCTCATTGGTCCAGTTGCAGACGCAGAGCGGAAGCTCGGTCTCGATCCCGGCATCGTTGAGCGTGCGCACCACCTCGAGCGCCGCCAGCGTGCCGAGCACGCCGTCATATTTGCCGCCGGTCGGCTGCGTATCGAGATGCGAGCCGAGGCCGATCGGTGGCTTCGACATGTCCCGTCCTCTGCGCAACCCGAACATTGATCCCAACGCATCGACATGCAGCTCGAGCCCCGCCGCCTCGCACGCCTCGCGGAACCAGTCGCGGACCTGCTTGTCCTCGGCCGAAAGCGTCAGCCGCCGCACGCCGCCCTTGGGGGTGGCACCGAATCTGGCGGTTTCGTGGATGGTGCCCCAGAGCCGGGCGGAATCGATCTGCAGGTTGGATGCGGTTTTGGTCATTCAGCTTTCCGGAATTGCGTAGGCTTCTGGCGCAAGGGCATGGTAGAATCGATGCGTAGGCCCTGTCGAGGCATGTAGGGCCTCTTGAGGCATGGAGCGCATGCGAATGAACATCGGTTTGACGCGGAAGGAGCAGGATGGTCTCGGCGAGGCGCCGATCCTGCCCAGCCGTCAGGCGCGGCTCGATTACCGCAATGGCATGGCCTCGAGCACGGCCGGCGTCGCCAACGGCTTTGTCCAGGGCAATCTTGCGATCCTGCCCGAAAGGTTCGCCTCCGCCTTCCACCGCTTCTGCCAGCTCAACCCCAAACCATGCCCGATCATCGGCATGTCCGACGTCGGCAACCCCAAGATTCCTCCGCTCGGCGCCGATCTCGATATCCGCACCGACGTGCCGCGCTATCGCGTCTGGCGCGACGGCGAGGTGGTGGAGGAACCGACCGACATCGCGGCGCATTGGCGCGACGACCTGGTGGCTTTCGTTCTCGGCTGCTCGTTCTCGTTCGAAGAGGCCCTGATGGCCGAAGGCCTGCCGATCCGCCACATCGAGCACAAGGTGCGCGTGCCGATGTACCGCACCAATATCCAGTGCCAGCCCGCCGGTCCCTTTGCCGGTCCGATGGTGGTATCGATGCGCCCGTTCAAGCCGGCCCAGGCCATCCGCGCCGTACAGATCACTTCGCGCTTTCCATCGGTCCACGGCGCGCCGGTGCATCTTGGGCACCCGCATTCGATCGGGATCGACGATATCACCAAGCCCGATTACGGCGATCCGGTGCCGGTCGAGGCCGACGAAATCCCGGTGTTCTGGGCCTGCGGCGTCACCCCGCAATCGGTCATCGCTGCCGCCAAAATTCCGTTCGCGATCACCCACGCGCCGGGCTTGATGTTGGTGACGGATCTGCAGAACAAGCAGCTCGCAGTGCTCTGACTTCGTAGGATGGGTTAGTTTAGCCGAAGGCGTAACCCACCGTCTCGCGGCGGAAAGAGTGCGGCGGATTACGCTTCGCTAATCTAATCCGCCCTACAGGTCATGCTTATGCTCCGGCAGCGTCAGGCCGAACGTCTTGACCAAATCCGCAATCTGTTCCGGCGATAGATATCGCGGGTTGAGCCCGCGCAGGAGCAGATAGAGCTTTGCCGTCTCCTCCAGTTCCTCCATCGCAAACACCGCCGCTTCCAGCGTGTCGCCGGAAACCACGGGGCCGTGATTGGCGAGCAGCACCGACGCATATTTGCCGGCCAGTCCCTTGATCGCGTCCGCCACGGCGGGATCGCCGGGCCGGTAATAAGGCACGAGCGCGGTCGTGCCGCATTTCATCAGATAATAGGCCGTCATCGGCGGCAGCGCGGCGCGCGGCTCGATCTCGGGCAGCATCGAGAGCGCGACCGAATGGGTGGAGTGCAGATGCACCACCGCAGCCGCGGCGGACCGCGTCCGATACAGCGCCGCATGCAGCGGGACCTCCTTGGTCGGGGCGTCGCCGGACAGGAGCTTTCCATCGGCGGAAAGCCGCGACAATCTGGCGGGGTCGAGGAAGCCGAGCGAGGCGTTGGTCGGTGTCACCAAATAGCCGCCGTCCTGCAGCTGGACGCTGATATTGCCGGACGAACCCGGCGTCAGCCCGCGCTCGAACAGCGAGTGGCCGAAGCGGCAGATATCCTCGCGGAGCCTTGTCTCGCTCATATGGTTTCCTGCCATCGTGCCGCTTTTGCCGTTGTCTCATGCTTTGGCAGCGCGGCCAAGCCGTGATAGGCAAGGCAAAACGTAACGAAGTCTCTCAAGGAAACGCCCCATGCCTGAAACCGCAACACCGTCCGTCGCCGTGATCGGGCTCGGCTCGATGGGCTTTGGCATGGCGACCTCGCTCAAACGCGCCGGTTTGGAGGTGACGGGGTGCGACGTGGCGGCGGACGCCATCGCCCGTTTCGTCAAGCAGGGCGGCAAGGGCGCGAACACGCCGGCAGAGGCGGCGAAGGGGGCCGGCATCGTGGTCAGCGTGGTCGTCAACGCCGCCCAGACCGAAGCCATCCTGTTCGGCAAGGACGGCGTCACCGAGACGCTGCCGAAGGATGCGGTCTTCATTTCATCGGCCACGATGGACCCCGACGTGGCGCGCCGGCTCGCCAAACAGCTCGAAGCCAGCGGCCGGCATTATCTGGACGCACCGATCTCCGGCGGCGCGCAGCGTGCGGCACAGGGCGAGCTGACCATTCTCGCCTCCGGCAGCCCGGCCGCCTTCTCCAAAGCAAGGCCCGCGCTCGACGCGATGGCTGCAAAGCTGTACGAGCTCGGCGAGGTGGCGGGATTGGGCGCCGCCTTCAAGATGGTCAACCAGTTGCTGGCGGGCGTGCATATTGCCGCGGCCTCCGAGGCCATCACCTTCGCCGCCAAGCAGGGCCTCGACATCAGGAAGGTGTATGAGGTCATCACCGCATCCGCCGGAAATTCCTGGATGTTCGAGAACCGCATGCCGCATGTGCTGGACGGCGACTATGCGCCGCGCAGTGCGGTCGAGATCTTTGTCAAGGACCTCGGCATCATCCAGGACATGGCGCGCACGGCCCGCTTCCCGGTGCCGGTCGCGGCTGCCGCCTTGCAGATGTTTCTGGCGACCTCCGCTTCCGGCATGGGCCGCGACGACGACGCGTCGGTGGCGCGGATGTATGCCCGCATGACCGGCACCAGGCTGCCGGGCGAGCCGAAATAGCATAGGGCATGATCCGGAAAAGCGGGAACCGGTTTTCCGAACAGGATCATGTCGAACAAGCCACGAGGACAGAGCATGCCGCGTTTC
>JAFAUV010000250.1 GCA_019243075.1 Bradyrhizobium sp. | reverse complement strand
ATTGCCTCTACGGCGCACAGGCCTTCCACAGCGAGGACATGGCGGCCGCCTTCTGCCGCGCCACCAACGACTGGATTCGCGACGAATGGCTGAGCCGCGACGCGCGGCTTCGCGCGTCCATCCTGATCACGACGCAGAACATCGAGCTCGCGCTTGCCGAAATCGAGCGCCGCGCCGCCGACTTCCGCTTTGTCCAGGTGCTGATGCTGGTCTCCGGCGAAATGACGCTGGGCCGCCGCCAGCTCTGGCCGATCTATGAGACCGCAGAGCGCCTGCAATTGCCGATCGGAATCCATGCCGGCAGCACCTATCGCCACGCGCCGACCGCGATCGGCTGGCCGTCTTATTATGTCGAGGATTACGTCTCGCAATCCGCCGCCTTCGAGAACCAGTTGCAGAGCATGATCGCCGAAGGCGTCTTCGCCAAGTTTCCGGGCCTGATGGTGGTGGCGATCGAATCCGGCCTGACCTGGCTGTCCGGCTATGTCTGGCGCGCCGACAAGACCTGGAAAGGCGTGCGCGCGGAAGTGCCTTGGGTGAGCCGCCCGCCATCGGCGTTCGTGCGCGACCACGTCCGCTTCACCGTGCAGCCGGTCGACGCCGCCGATGAACGCGACGCCATCCTGCGGCTGGTCGATCATCTGAAATCGGACGAACTGTTCCTGTTCTCGACCGACTACCCGCATTGGCAGTTCGACGGCGACGAGGTGCTGCCGTCAGGGCTTCCCGAGACGCTCCTGTGCAAGATTCTTTGCGAGAACGCGCTTGCGACCTATCCGAGACTGGCGAGGGCAGGCCACAGCATGGAGGTTGCCCTATGAGCATCGTCGACATGGATGGGAGGCAGGATGGGAGATACAAGCTGCAGGTGATCGACTGCGACATCCATCCGGCGATGACCTCCTGGCGGGAGATCCACCCCTTTCTGGAGAAGCGCTGGATCGAGCATCTCACCACCTATGGCAGTCACCTCCGCCACGCCTTTTCCGAGGCGCTATCGCATCCGCGCATGTCACCGGATGCGGCGCGAGGGGACGCCTATCCGCAGCAGGGCGGCCCACCGGGATCGAGCCTCGAACTGATGAGGAGGCAGCATCTCGATCCGAACGGCGTCGAGATCGGCATGCTGATCCCGCTGCGCTGGAATCCCGGCAGCCAGCGCAATCTCGACTTCGGCGTCGCGCTGACGCGGGCGATGAACAGCTGGCAGGTCGAGCATTGGGTCAGGCAGGAGCCGCGGCTGCGCGCCTCCGTGCTGGTTGCACAGGAGGATACGCCGGGCGCGGTCGCCGAGATCGAGGCGCGTGGCGGCGACCCCAGCTTCACGCAAATCCTCATCCTGCCGCGCACCGACGAGCCGCTCGGGCGCCGGCGTTACTGGCCGATCTTCGAAGCCGCCGTGCGCAACAGGCTGCCGATCACGGTTCATGTCGGCGGCACCAACGGCCACCCGTCCACCGGCGGCGGCTGGTCGTCCTATTACATGGAAGAGCACAACATGGTGGCCCAGGCCATGCAGGCGGTCGTGACGAGCCTGGTGTTCGAGGGCGTGTTCGAGCGCTTCCCGACATTGCGCGTCGTGATCATGGAGGGCGGGCTCGGCTGGATTCCATCGCTCTGCGCCCGCATGGACAAGCATTGGCGACGCATGCGCAGCGAAGTGCCGCATCTGAGACGACCACCTTCGGAATATGTCCGTGAGCAGGTGTGGTTCACGACCCAGCCGATGGAGGAGCCCGGCAGTTCGGCCGCGCTGATCGACCTGTTCGACCGCATCGGCTGGGACCGGCTGCTGTTTGCGACCGACTATCCCCATTGGGACTTTGACGATCCGCGCACCGCCTTCAAGGCAAACCTGACCGAAACCCAGCGCGCGCAGCTCCTCCACGGCAACGCGCGCAAATTCTACGGGCTCGACGGATGACACGTCACGTCGTGGCAACCGTCGAGCAGATTCCGCCGGGTGAAAGGATGCTGGTGACGGTCCAGGGCCGTGAAATCGGCATCTTCAACATCGGCGGCGAATATTTCGCGATCGGAAACCGCTGCCCGCATAATGGCGCCTCGCTCTGCAAGGGCCGCATCGTCGGGCTTGTCGAAGCGGCCGAGCCGGGTTCCTATCGGTTCAGCCGCAACGGCGAACTGGTGCGCTGCCCCTGGCATGGCTGGGAGTTCGATCTGCGCACCGGCAAATCCTGGTGCGAGCCCGATCGCACCAGGGTGCGCAGCTACGAGACCAGGGTCGAGACGGGCGGCGCGCTCGAAGGCCCGCTGAAAGCCGACACCTTCCCGGTATCAGTCGAGAAGCAATATGTGGTGGTCGAGGTCTAGTGGTGCGTCGCGGCCGGCCAAAAAGAAAAGTTGAGGGAGATGAAGTGATGATGACAACGCTCAAGGCGGCGCTGGTCGCCTGCCTTGCCGGCCTCGCGCTGCCGGCGCATGCGCAGGACTGGCAGGCCGTCGTCGATGCCGCGAAAAAGGAAGGCAAGGTCGTCATCTACGACATGGCGCTCGGCGCGCCGTATTTTCTCGCCGTTCTGAAATCCTTTGAGACGAAGTACGGGATATCGGTCGAAAGCCTCGACCTGCGTGCCAGCGAGCTCGCCGAGCGCATCCGCACCGAACAATCGGCCGGGCGCCATCTCGGTGACGTCGAGATGATCACGACCACCATGATCGAGGAGCAGCGCAATAACGGCGATTTCGTCGAAAGGCTGCCGGCGATCCCCAATGCAGCGAACCTGCGCCCGCCGTTCAAGGCGACCGACTACAGCGTGCCGGCGTATGTCCAACCCATGGGCATCCTGGTCAACACCCGCCTCGTCAAGGAGAGCGAGATTCCGACCAGCTGGAACGATCTCACCGATCCCAGATGGCAGGGCAGGATTCTGTCCGACGACGTGCGTCCGCTCGGCAGCGGCAACACCATGTTCGCGATCCTCGAGCACCAGATGGGCGGCGACTTCAACGCGAGACTGGCCGGGCAGAAGCCGGTGTTCAGCCGCGACATGCGCAACGACGCCCGCCGTGTCGCGCGCGGCGAATATGCGATCTACGTGCCGCAGATTTTCGCCTTCGCCTCGGACCTCAAGGGGCTGCCGGTGAAGCTCGTCGTGCCGAAGGAGGGCGCGCCCTACGCCGAGATGGACCTCGCGATGTTGAAGAACGCGCCGCATCCGAATGCCGCGCGGCTCTTCATCCAGCATTTCCTGGAGGCGGATTCGCAATTGCTCTACGCCAACGCCTGGATGCCGCCTGTCGTGACCGGAGTGGTGGAGCGCGCCAATCGGGATGCGCAGCCCTTCGCCAGTGCCAGGCTGATCGGTCCCGCCAGGCTTGCGGAGCGGCCGGCGATGATGGCGCTGGCGAAAAAGCTCTATCCCTGACCGGACCCGTGACCGTCTCGGCCGACGATAGCTTGCACGACAGCGGAAGGCCCGCGCCCACTGCGCGCCTGTTCGCCGCCCTGCGCCTGCTGCGGGCGACAGCGGCCGGCCGCATCGTCGGCCTTGCGCTGCTCGTCGCCGTTCTCGCCTTGCTCTCGGTCTATCCGCTGTCGATGCTGCTCTATGGCAGCCTGCATTCGACGCCGCCGGGCATGGCAGGCACATTCAATCTCGATGGCTATCGCGACATTCTCACCCGCGAGAACTCGATCACTCTCGTCAACACGGTCGGTATTTCGCTCGCCAAAACCGTGCCCTCGCTGGCGCTCGCGGTGCTTTTGGCCTGGATTCTGGCGCGCACCGACACGCCATGCCGCGGCGCGCTCGAGGTGCTGGTGACGCTGCCGTTCTTCATTCCCCCGATCCTCACGGCGATGGCCTGGGGCATGCTGGGAAATCCGCAGGTCGGGCTCCTCAACCAGCTCTATCAGGCCATCACCGGCTCGAGCGCCGCGCCCATCAACGTCTATTCCTATGGCGGCGTGGTCTGGCACATGATGCAGTATTCCGTGCCGTTCCTGTTCCTTCTGATCGTCGACGCGTTCCGCGCCATGGACCCGAGCCTGGAAGAGGCCGCCCGCATGTGCGGCGCTTCGCGTTTGCGCACGTTTCGCACGATCACGTTGCAGCTCATGCTGCCGGCGCTGACGGGCGGCGCAATCCTGAGTTTCATCCGCGGCATCGAGAATTTCGAATCGCCGCTGTTCTTCGGCGCGCCCGCCGGCATCCACGTCATCACCACCGATATCTACGATTCGATCAACCAGCGCTCGCCGCCGCAATATCAGTATGCGACCGCGGTGAGTTTCGTGATCATGGCGCTGTTGTTCCTCATCGTGCTCGTGCAATGGCGGCTGTTGCGCGGCCGCAGCTTCGCGACGGTGAGCGGCAAGGGCTATTCGCCGGGCATCGTCAGGCTCGGCCCATGGCGCTGGGTCACCTTTGCCGTCTGCATGCTGTTCTTCATCGTCACCGTCGTGCTGCCGGTCGGCCAGCTCCTGATCGGCTCGTTCTTCAAGTTCTTCGGTTTCTATCAATGGGACATGCTGACGTTCGAGCACTATGAAGCCGTGTTCGGCTCCAGCGAGTTCTGGCGCGGCTTTGGCAACACCATGCTGCTCGGCCTGATCGGCGCATCCGCGACCATGGTCCTCGGCGGGCTCGTCGCCTACATTTCCGTGCGCACCAAATGGCGCGGCCGCTCGCTGATCGACGCCATGGCCTGGCTGCCTTGGATGATGCCAGGCATCGTGCTCGGCGTTGGCTTCCTCTGGGGCTTTGCACTGCTGCCGCGTGCGATCCCGATCTACGGCACGATCTGGGCGCTGTTGCTCGCCTATATCTCGCTCGGCACGCCGCTCTCGGTGCGGGTGATGTCGAGCGCCTATGCCCAGCTCTCCTTCGACATCGAGGAATGCTCGCGCGTGCACGGCGCGAGCTGGCTCACGACCATGTGGCGGATCGTGATAGCGCTGTCGTGGCCGTCCTTTGTCGTCGGCTGGGTGCTGGTGTTCTTCGGCATCATGCGCGAGCTCAGCGCCTCCGTGCTGCTCTATTCGATCGGCTCGGAGGTGCTGTCGGTCGTGCTGCTGAAATTGTGGGTGAACGGCAACGCCGAGCAGGTCAGCGTGATCGGGCTGATGATGATGGTCATGGTGATCCTGTTCCGCTGGGTGCAACTCGGCTTCACCAGGAGACACCTCGGCACGCTGTAGGGGTTTGCGGGAAACAAAGCGATGTCCAACGTTGTTCTGGAAAAGGTCAGCCGCACATTCGGAGAGTTCGCCGCCGTCAGCGGCGTCGATCTCCGGGTCAACGAAGGCGAGTTCGTCACGCTGCTCGGTCCCTCCGGCTGCGGCAAGACCACGACGCTGCGCATGGTGGCCGGGCTCGAGCAGAACACCGGCGGCCGCATCTCGATCGGCGGCCGCGTAGTCAGCGACGCCGCACGTGACCTCTTCGTCCCGGCCGAGCATCGCGCGCTCGGCATGGTGTTCCAGTCCTATGCGATCTGGCCGCATATGAGCGTGTTCGACAACGTCGCCTACCCCCTGCGGGTGCGGCGGGTCGGCCGCTCGGACATGCGTCGCCGCGTGCTGGAGGCCCTCCAGCTGGTCGAGATGGCCGATTACGCCGACCGCCCGGCGCCCGCGCTCTCCGGCGGCCAGCAGCAGCGGGTCGCGATCGCGCGTGCGCTGGTGTTCGAGCCGGCGCTGCTGTTACTCGACGAGCCGCTGAGCAATCTCGATGCGCGCCTGCGCGCCCAGATGGGATCGGAATTTCGCGCGCTGCAGAAACGCCTCGGCATCACCAGCCTGTATGTGACGCATGACCAGGAAGAAGCGATGGCGCTCTCCGACCGCGTGGTGGTGATGCAGGCAGGCCGCGTGCTGCAGATCGGCGCGCCCGAGGACATCTACCAGCGGCCGGCAAGCCGCGATGTCGCGAACTTCTTCGGTTCGCCGAACCTGCTGCCCGCTACGGTGGTGAGCTGCGCGCGGCTTTCCGACGCCGACTTCGCGCTGTCGGTGCGCGGCAGCGCCTGGGAAGGCACCTGCCACGCCGGCGAGGCGAGGGCAGTCGGCGCCGAGGTGCTGGTGCTGGTCCGCCCCGAAAGCATGCGGCTTGCGGAAGGGACGGCGCCGGCGACGGGCGCGCTCTCCGGCCGTGTGGTGCAGTCGAGCTTTCATGGCGCGCGGCGCGCCGTCACCGTCGAGGTGCACGGCAGTTTGATGCACGCCGAGGTGCCGGCCACCGCGTCGCTGAGCGAGCAGGTGACGTTCACCATCGATGAGAAAGCCGCATGGGCGCTCAGTGCCTAGCTCGTCGCTGGCAGGGAAAGCTGACATCAGCTGACAACGGCAAGACTTTACCGCAAGCCCTCGCCGAATTCCGTAAGCAATTGCGGTTAGATTGGCCGGCTCTTCGAGCTTGCACCAAGTCCTTTCGAACCAAGTCCTTTCGAACCAAGTCCTTTCGAAGAGAGCAGCCCCATCGTGTTCTCAGCGCGGTGGGGCTGTCTCGCGTCGGACTCTCGCGCGCTTGCTTCACGTGGAGCGCGTCGGCCGCATCCGGACGACAAGGTCTTCGAGGTTCTGCAATCTCTGCCTCGCCAATTCGCCATGCAGCTCGCGGATCTTCCGCGTCTCCGCGACGAAGGTTTCATAGGCCTGCCTTGCGAATTCGCTCTGCAGCTCCAACGCCCGGGTGAGCGATCGCGTGCCGGCGAGTTGCTCGAAGAAGGAAGAGGTCTGCTCGATCGACTTCCTGGTGTAGTCGCCATAGGCATCGGTGATCATCTGCAGGCTGACCGCAGCGCTCTCGGCGCGCTCGACCGGCGCGCTCGGCGCGGGCGCTTCGGATGCCCCATCGGCGGTTGGAGTTTCCATCGCCTCGATGGTGGCGATCGGCACCTCCGTTTGCTCTATTTGCGTCGGCTCTTTTTGCGTCTGCTCTATTTGCGTCTGCTCCGTTTGATCCGGCTTCGGCTCCTGTCGAAGCCGCTTTCGGCTCCGCTTCGCGGTTTTCTTGGCCGGCGGTTTCCCCGGCTGCTTTGCCGGATGCTCCGCCTTGCCGTTGCGCGCCGATCCGCCGATCGGCGCATTCTCGTCTGCACTCACCATGATTGGATCACCCCGTCATCCCAAATCGAGCTTCAAACCTCCGCCATGTTTGCGCTGGAATCGGGGTTGCGGCTTGTTCCTCGCGGGGCAGCGATGTGGTGAGATTTGGAGCAGTGAACCGGGCCCCCGGCCAGGTCAGGAGGCGGTGCGCAATTCGCGCGCGGCCGCGACCATGTTGACGAGGGCAGGGCGCACTTCTTCCCAGCGGCGCGTCTTCAAACCGCAATCCGGGTTGATCCAGAGCTGCGAGTCCGAGAGCCGGCGCCGCGCGAGCGTGAGCAGGTTCTTCATCTCAGCCATGTCCGGCACCCGCGGCGAATGAATGTCATAGACGCCCGGTCCAATTCCGTTCGGATATCGGTAGACCTTGAACGCGTCGAGCAGCTCCATTTTCGAGCGCGAGGTCTCGATCGAGATCACGTCGGCATCC
>JAFAUV010000195.1 GCA_019243075.1 Bradyrhizobium sp. | reverse complement strand
ACGGCACCGCCGCCGGACATCGGCTGGAACGTCCAGGACAGCGAGCGGCCGCGGGCGACGTCCGGATCGGTCGTGATGATGTCGCGGGCCTGCGAATCCTCGATCTCCGCCAGGATGATCTTGCCGCTGGCGGCCGAAATCGAACCCGCCACGACGCAGGCGTCGACGATTTGGGACGCATTGGTCTGGCCGTCGATCATCTCCTCCGAGAGCTTCATCATCTCGCTGAAGGAGTGGTTCATGACCGCGAGACTGCCATCGGCGCGAAACATGCAGAGCCCGTGCGGCATGTTGTTCAGCGCGGTGTCGAACTGGCCCGCGAGCGCCGCTTCGCGTTCCCGCGCCACCACCGCCCGCATGAAAATTCTGTGCAAATTGGCCGAGAGCTGGATGATCGCCAGAAGAAACGCGGCGCTCACGATTGACATCGCGATGTAATAGGGCGTGCCGCGCAGCGCCAACGCGACCACGGGCGGGCCGAACATGATCACGGCCTGCAAACGGAAGATCGATTGCCGTCCGTAGGCCCTGCCCGCGGCTCCTGCCACGATGCCGGTGGTGACGGACAGGCTGATCATGTGAACGACGGCGTCGTCATTGCTGAGCAGCGAAATGGAACACCACAGGCCGATGACGGCGGCCTGGATCATCGCCCCGACCCGGTAGCGCTTCTGCCACTGCGTGGCTTGTTCGGCGGTCAGCGTCGACTTGCAGGCATGATACTGCCTGAGATCGATGGCTCGGAAAGCGCCTGTCAGGAGCAGAAGCGGGACAAACGCCCAGATCAGGGCCTGCCCCGTCTTCAGCGCGGTCAAGGTCGCCGAGAAGGATGAGAAGACGATGCCGGTGAGCACCGTGCCGGACGCCTCGAATAGCGAGTCGATCAGCGCCGCCGAAACTGTCGGCGAAGCTCCATGATCGGGCTCTGTGCTCCGGCTGGCGAGTTGCATTGGGCTGGTACGCGTCCTGGCTGCAGGCGTACCTTTACTGATCCGAGATGAAGCCTTTCTGAGAAAACATCGTTAAAAGCGAGTTGTTTGCGATTCCAAACCAGAAATTTACGCACAAAATCAAGGCACTAGGAAAAGTTTGCCGGGCGCTGAAACGAGCGCCCGGAAAGAACGCGCAAAGTTTTCGAAAAAACAGCGCGCATGCAAACGAGCAACGGCGCGCCGGTCCCGCGCCCTACGACAGCAGCGGCGACCAAGCGGGGTCGGACGCGTAGCCCGGCGTCGGCACGCGCAGCTCGTTGCGGCCGGAGACGTCGACGGTGAACAGCGACGGGCCGCTGTTGCCGCCGGGATCGCGGAAGAACATCAGGACGCGCCCGTTCGGCGCAAAGGTCGGCCCCTCATTGTGGAAGCCGGAAGTGAGGATGCGCTCGCCGCTTCCATCCGGCTTCATGATGCCGATGGCGAACTCGCCATTGCCCTGCTTGGTGAAGGCGATGTAGTCGCCGCGGGGCGACCAGACCGGCGTCGAATAGGTGCCATCGCCGAACGAGATGCGCTGCGCCGAGCCGCCGCCTGCCGCCATGACGTAGATCTGCGGCTTGCCGCCGCGGTCGGATTCGAAGCAGATGCGGCTGCCGTCCGGGGCATAAGAGGGCGAGGTGTCGATCGCCGGCGTGTCGGTCAGGCGCGTGGTCGACTTCGAGCGCAGGTCCATCACGAACAGGTTGGCATTGCCACCCTGCTGCAGGCTCATGATGATGCGCTGACCGTCCGGCGAGAAACGGGGCGCGAACGACACGCCCGGGAAATTGCCGACGATTTCGCGCTGCCCGGTCTCGATGTTGTAGAGATAGACGCGCGGGTCGCCCTGGCCGAATTCCATATAGGTGATTTCCTGCGTCGAGGGCGAGAAGCGCGGCGTCAGCACCAGATCGGCGCCCCTGGTCAGGTAGCGCACATTGGCGCCGTCCTGGTCCATGATCGCGAGCTTCTTGACGCGCCGCTCCGACGGGCCGCTTTCGTCGATGAACACCACGCGGGTGTCGAAATAGCCCTTCTCGCCGGTCAGCCGCTCATAGATCTGGTCGGAGATGATGTGCGCGATGCGGCGCCAGTATTCCGGCGAGGTGACATATTGCTGGCCGGTGAGCTGCTGGGCGGTGCCGACGTCCCAGAGTCGGAATTCCGCCTTCAGCCGGCCGTCGCCCTGGCGCGTGACGCGTCCGGTGACGAGATCCTGCGCGTTGATCTGCTTCCAGCTCTGAAATTGCGGCGCAACGTCGATATTGGTGATGCGCTCGATGAAGGCCGCCGGATCGATCGGCGCAAACAGGCCGCTCCGCCTCAGATTGTTGGTGATGACGCCGGCGATGTCGGCCCCGACCTGGCCGTCCGCCGCCGTGCCCGGCACGAAGGCTGGAATGGCGATCGGCAGTTGGCTTTCGCCCGGGTTGACCTGCAGCCGTCCCTGTCCCCGGGCCGATGACACACCCAGGGCAGCGGCCGATCCGGCCGCCATCATGAACCGGCGTCGCGTGACGAATGGGAGCTTGCTCATGGGAGTCGTTGCCTTCGTCCTTACAATCACAGCATGTCCTTGAGGCCGAACGTCATCGGGATGTATTTCCAGGTGTCGTACTGATTCTTCGGCAGGAACGCGTAAGCCTGGCATTGCACGACCGCGCGCTTGGCGCTCTCCGCAAGGGCTCGGCTCACCGAGCTCGACGGCCCGCGGGTCGCGACGATCACGGGGTCGGAGGCGACGGAGCCGTCGGGCCGCAACTGGATATCGATATCGACCTCGAACTGGTCGGCGTCCGTTCCGTTATAGGGGAAATTGAAACAGCGCCGCACGGCGCTGACGAAGGCGCCCTTCCAGGTCGCCACCAGCGCATTGGCATGGCCGGTTGGCGTACCGAGCGCAGCGTTGGAATTGAGCGTCTCGCCGGCGACCGCCTGGCGCGACGGATCGCGCTTGTCGAGCAGTGCGGCGATCTTCGACTGATCGAAGGTGCGCTCCTTCGGCTTCGGCGGCTGCGGCGGCGCCGCCTTGGTCTCCTGTTTCGGCGGCGGCTTCTTGGCGTCGGCCTTCAGCGCGTCGGCGATCGGATCATCGGCCTTCTGGTCCGGCTTCTTCTCGGCCTGCTTCGGCTCTTCCTTCTTGGGCTCAGGCTTCGGATCCGGCTTCTTCTCGATCGGCTTCTCCACGGGCTTCGGGGTCGGATCTGGCGCGCTGGTCGAGGTCACCACTTCCTTCCTGTCGATCTTGCCGACCGCATCATCGATCGGTTTGGTCTCGCCGATCTTGTCGGCGAGCGGCTTCGGATTCTCCTTCTTGCCGGTCTTGATCCCCTGCATCATCTTCGAGGTGTCGTCCATCGAGATGTCGACAGGAATGACGTCCTCGGGCGCCTCCAGCGAGCGCGCCGAAAAGGAAACCAGACCCCATCCGAGCACGAGCACATGCAGAGTGACGGACAATACCGTCCCCTTGCGCTCGCGCAGCTTGCGGATGAGATCCTTCGCCGTCACGAACCCTGCTCCGGAACGACGACGATACTGGCGCGGTAGCCGGCATCGCGCGCAAGACCCAGGACCTTCATCATGTCGGAATAGCAGGTATCGCGGTCGCCGCGGATCTTCACCACCTGCTCGCCGCCGCCCTTGGATTCCTTGATCGCCTTGATCTTGGGACCGAGCTCGTCCATCCCGATCTGGGTGTCGCCGAGATAGATGCTGACATTGGAGACGCACCTGGTCTCGCCGGCCTTCTTCACGGTGACCTCGAGCGGCTGGGTGTCGGCGGTGTTCGCGGTGCCGCCCGCCGCCTGCGGCAGATCGACCTGGATGTTCACGGTGAGCAGGGGCGCGGCGACCATGAAGATGATAAGAAGCACCAGCATCACGTCGACCATCGGCGTGACGTTGATCTCCGCCATTACCGGCTTGCGTCGGCCGCCGCGACGGCCGCCCCCGCCGGACGAACTTGCCACGTTCATCGCCATGTTCTGGTGCTCACCGCTCCCCTCGCATTATACCGCCCGTCATCCGCGCTCGTCGATCTGACGCGACAGGATGGCGGAAAATTCGTCGGCGAAGCCCTCGAGACGCTGGGCCTGCCGGTTCACCTCGGACGTGAACTTATTGTAGAAAATCGTCGCCGGGATGGCGGCAATCAGGCCGATCGCGGTGGCAAACAGCGCTTCCGCAATACCCGGCGCCACCACCGCCAGCGACGTATTCTTGGAAGCGGCGATCGACTGGAAGCTCGACATGATGCCCCAGACGGTGCCGAACAGGCCGACAAAGGGACCGGCCGAGCCGACGGTGGCGAGTACCAGAAGCCGGCGCTCGAGCCGCTCGACCTCGCGCGCGATCGAGACGTTCATCACCTTCTCGATCCGCATCTGCAGGCCCGCGATCGAACGCGCATGGCTTTCGAACGACCGTTTCCATTCGCGCATCGCGGCGACGAAGCAGGCCGCCATCGACTGCGTCGGCTTGGCCGCAAGCGCGCGATAGAGCTCCTCGATCGACTCGCCGGACCAGAACGCCTGCTCGAAACGATCCATTGCGCGGCGGGTGCGCGAATACAGAAACACCTTGTCGATCGCGATCGCCCAGACCCAGACCGAGCACGACAACAGCCCGAGCATGACGCATTTCACGATCCAGTGGGCGTGCCAGAACAGCGTGATCAGCGATACGTCTGTGGCTGGCAGCGGCATAGCGGCCTGGGCCACGTCGGCCGGATTCATGAGCGATATTCCCCTTAACGCAAATGTCCCAATTTCGCGGAGCACGAAGGCTGCCGGTTGCACACCCGCGCAGGCTCGGCGCGGCAGTAACGGCCTGCGCAAGAAGCCTTGTCTGGTCGCATGGGAGGCCCGCCGAAGCCTTGAGGCCTGCAATCCCCTGCCAACATGTCAAAACGAGGGCTGGTCGCGCGCGCTTACCGCCCCAACCAAACGCCAATCACGGTTAACGTCCAGTTACCACAGGAGAATTTTAACTGCGCCAAATCCGGCCGTTCTGCCCTTGAAAGCGCAAATTTAATGGTTCTGACGACGAAAACCGCCCGTCCGCTTGAAGCGAACGGGCGGTTCTGATGCCGTCAGACCTTTTGGAGGCATTACGCCTAAGAGCTATATTTCGCGTCAACCTTGCGGCGGCTGGTCGCTGGGCGGGGTCGAGGGGCGGTTGCGATGCTGGGCCATGAAGGCATCGAACTCTTCCTTGTCCTTGGCATGGCGCAAGCGCGTCAGGAACTCCTTGAACTCCTGCTGCTCCTCCTCAAGGCGCTGCAGAGTCTCCTGGCGATATTCATCGAAGGCGCGGTTGCCGCTCGATGGCGGCCCGAAGCCGAAGCCATGCCGCTCCATGCGGTTTCTCATGCGCTCCATCTTCCATTGCATCCGCTCCAGCTTGTTGTGCCAGCGATCCTGCCGGCCCTGCCAATTATGGTTAGTCCAGCAACCCATTTTTCTGCTCCCGAGTGTGAAAAAGAGAAGGGCAAGTCCGATCGGCCACCAGATCAGGAAGCCGAGGATGGTCACGGCAATCCAGCCCGGATGCCAGGGGCTCTCGAGCATGTGGGGACGGTAGGGCTCCTCCACCGGGCCGCGCCATCGATTGAGATCTGAAGTGTAGGCCATTTGCCAACTCCATCACGGCATCACGCCGTTGTGAATGTAAATAACATTTACATACCTACTCCTTCCTGGATTTTTGTCAAGCCGCCCGGAGGTCGCGCCCGGCCAATTATTTGGAAGATTATTTCGTCTTGCCCGCGGGGCTGGGCTTGTCGTCGGCGGATTTGGCGTCCGGTGCGCGGCGATCGGTGGGGAAACCGAGCCCGCGCAGGTAAATCAGCACTTCGGCTTCCAGGAGTTCGTCAGCGGTCATCGGCAGCCGGCGGCGTGCTCCATCGGCGCGCGCAAACAGCGAGGCCACGCCATGCGACATCGCCCAGATGTGCAGCGCCATCATCAGCGCGGGCGGGCGCGGCACGCCAGGCGGCGCGAGCGCCGCGAGACGTTCGGCGGCGGCGCGGATAATCGCGAAGGCCCGCTCGCTGGCGGCCAGCAGCGTCGAATTCGAGTCAAGCGGAATGCCTGATTCGAACATGGCCGAGTAGAACGCCGGGTTTTCGCGCGCGAAGTCGAGATAGGCTCTGCCGACGCGCTCGAACGCGGTCATGGTGTCGGGACGCCCGTCATCCCAGGCTTCGCTCAGCGCGGTTTCGAACTGCTCGAAGCCGCGCTGGGCGATGCTGGAGAGCAGTTCGTCGCGATCGCGGAAGTGACGGTAAGGCGCGGCAGGGCTGACGCCGGCCATGCGCGCCGCATCGGCAAAGGTGAAGCCGGCGGCGCCCTTCTGCCCGATCAGGTCCAGCGCCGCCTGCAGCAGCGCCTCGCGCAGATTGCCGTGATGATACCCGCGCTCGCGGGCCTGATCCTTGTCCTTGTCTTTGCGCCAGTTCATGTAAAGGGGGTTTACATGAGCCAGGCGTAGAAAGCACTAGCGAAGGACTGCTGCTCCGAAGCGCATTCACGTGAATGAATGCGGCATTAACCAGCGGGGATTGGTGACACCGGCATGATCTCTTCACCCGGAAGATCCCGGCCGACCCAACTCGTTTGGTCTTGCCCAGCGGCCCGCCCATTTCCGCGATCGCTGTCTTCGTGCCTGATGTCTGGCTCAGCCCCTGCGAGCCTGCAATTCCGTGAAACCCGCCGCTGCCTGCTGAACGTCGGCCGGGAAATCCGCTATCTCCAGCACCTGACGCAGCTCGATAGTCTCTTTGTCGGACGCCGGGCACTTCTTGGCCCATTCGATCGCTTCTTCCCTTGAATCCACCTCGATCATCCAGTAACCGCCGATCACCTCCTTGGCCTCAATGAAAGGGCCGTCGGTCACGACCGGCTTGCCGCCGGCAAAGGAAATCCGCGCGCCCATCGATGGCGGATGCAGGCCGTCCAGCGTGACCAGCACGCCCGCTTCCTTCAGCTCCCCGTTGTATTTCATCATCGCGGCAACGGCTTCGGCCGGCGGCATGGTGCCGGGAGCCGCCGCCTCATAGCCCTGCGGGATCATCAGCATCATGAATCGCATTATCACTCTCCGTTTCATTTCCCCGCGCCCTGCCCTTGCACCGGCGCTCATCACCAAGACGATCGGCATTGTTCGGCGCCGACAGCATCAGCGGAATTATTTGGACGGCAATCGCCCCGCGGTCGTTGCGCGGGTACCGGCCGAGGCAATCGGACAAGCCTGATCCAGCATTCGTCAAGTGCTCGCCCATCGCCGCACCGGCTCGGCGCTGCCCGCCGGCGTCGCCTCAAAAATAGGTGAGGCCAGCACCGCATGGACGTGCAGCGTCGTACTTCCGCTGTTGCGAAACCCGTGCAGCCGCCCAGCCGGGATCAGAAGCGACTGCCCGGCCGACACCGTGGCGTGCGTCTCGCCGATCCACATGTCGGCCTCGCCCTCGCGCACGATGAGCACCTCCTCGACCGGATGGGAATGGGTCGGCGCGCCGGCGCCGGGGGCGGCCCATTGCTCGAAGATGCAGAGCTGCGCGGCGCCGGCTGCGGCCGAAACCAGCATGCGGGTCTCGACACCCACCCGCCAATGTTCGACCGGCCTCTCCCTGATGTCGACGATCTTCATGACAAATCTCTCGCGCTGGCGTGGAGGAGCGAAGTAAAAGCGACCTGCTGACCCGCCATGTTACGATGAACGACGTTCGATGACGATGGACTGCCGATGACCGCCTCCCCGCCAAAAGTCGCACTCGTCACCGGCGCTGCGCGCGGGATCGGGCTTGCCACCGCCAAGCGCTTTCTCGCCGATGGCTGGCGCGTGGCGCTGCTCGACATCGAGGGCGTATTGCTCCGCGGCGCGGTCGCCGCGCTGGCAAATCCGCAGGAGGCACTGGCGCTCACGTGCGACGTGTCCGACGCCGAGGCCGTACGAGATGCGATCGAACAGGTCGGCAACCGCTTCGGCCGACTGGACGCTCTGGTCAACAATGCAGGCGTCGCGGTGTTCGCGCCGCTGCTCGAGACCTCGGACGCCGACTGGGAGCGGATCCTTTCCGTCAATCTCACCGGCCCCTTCCTCTGCACCAAGGCGGC
>JAFAUV010000346.1 GCA_019243075.1 Bradyrhizobium sp. | reverse complement strand
CGATCGACAAGGTCTACAAGTTCGACGAGATCGGAACGGCGTTCGCGCATATGGAGGCGAACAAGCATCTCGGCAAGATTGTCGTGACGTTGTGATGTGTTTCTCGTGTCCCAGCTCTGCGGCGCAACGGGCTTTACCGGTGCTCCTCGGCGTTGGCTATGCAGCCGGAATGAAAGTAATTCGACCAGTCTCGCCGCGCTTACGATGCGGCTTTACCGTGATTTCCACATCCTGATCGAATACTGTGAGCATCCGCAGCAGCTTTTCCACCGAAACCAGCTTCAACTGGCCGCGCAGGAGTTTGGATAGGTCGGGCTGTTTCATTCCAACAAGCTTGGCCGTTGCGACCTGGGATAGTCCGCGGTCGGCGATCAGATGTTTCAACTGCACCACGAGCACAGCTTTGAGCTGATGTTCCTCAGCGTTAGCTAGCCCGAGATCAGCAAAGATATTGCCCGACCCCTTGGTATGGGCAGGCAGCTTCTTCTTGGTGCCCATCATCGGTCTCCTTCTGTTGCCTTGTGGATGGCCTCGGCATCGCGGAGACGCTGCCGGACCAGATCCACGTGTCTTTGCGGGGTAGCTATCCCCCTCGTCGACTTCTTTTGGAACGCATGCAGGACGTATAGGACGCCCTCGAGCCGCGTTGTGTAGACGGCCCGATAGGTGTCGCCGTCGAAGTTGTCGCGAACCTCCAGAACCCGACAATGCCCTTGAGAGGCTTGGTGTTGCGCGGGTGCTCGCCGAGCTGCGCTTCTAAAAGGGACTGGCCGATCTCGCTCCGAACGGCCGCAGGAAAGGCCCTGAGGTCCTTTCGGCTCGAACCCACGAAAACAGCGGGTTTGATTGTGCGCAGTAGATCATTCACGAAATTATAGTAATATACCTATAATTTCCTGTCAAGTATTCTGGCGATATCGGCGTCACTTTCCGCACCAGCAGCATCGACGAAATCCGCGACATCGTTCGGCCGCTTCGACCGCCGCACGAGCCCCAAATGCCGCGATCCGGAAACGGGGCGTCTTGTTCAAGATGTCTAGGTATGCCGGCGCAGCGTCGCCCGCGCGGATAAGCGTTTCGCTCAATGCCGGCGTCGGTATGATGACAACGTCCTTCTGCTTGTCGAGCGTCTCAATGAGATGCGTAAGCTTGCCATCGACGACCCCAACGCCTTTTACGCGCGGATCGAGCAGAGGAATGAGGAACGACGTGTCGAAGACGACGAACGCCATTTAATGGCGGTCTTGGTCGTCGCGACGCAAGCCGAGGATGTCGCTCAGGGCGTCATGGCTCTCGTGCCAGGTGCCGCCTTCAACGGCACGTAGCTTATCGACAACTTCGCCCATCGGACGCTCGTCGAGAACCTCGAAGTCGTAAATGTCGAATTGTTCGAGCTTCCAGGTGCCATTTTCTTCGCGCACCCACTTGCCGCTGCCGTGCACGCGAATGGTGCCGCTCAGGTAATAGGGGGCGAGCCGCCGCGCGACCTCTTCGCCGCGCACGTTGCAATGATATTCGGCTTCGCCATCTCTAAGCCAAACCGGGATCGTCTCGTCACGGCCGCCGATGCGGATGATGCGGCCATCAAGGGTACCCGTCTCGCGGAAGGGGCCGTAACGCAGCGGCTTCGGCCGCGTGCGGCCAGGAAACTCAATGACGTTAGTTTTGCTCGGCGATATCAGCACGGCGACTGCGCTGTCTTTGGCAAGCAGGTTGTCAATGTTCTTGAAGGCCTGCATCGCATCTTTGGGACCATCGCCGCGGCTTACCTGATCCACCCGGGTCTCGACCTTCGGAAAGGCGACGGGCTCGATGTTCGTGACCAGCACGGCGCTGCCAGGTTCAAGGTGCGAGAAATGCACGCGTTCGCGTTCGCCCAAGAGGACGGCCAGCTCCGCCATGTATTCGGCCAAGCGGCCCATAGGCAGGCTGTCGACGCTAAAAGCCTCGATTTTCAAGCGATATTGCTCGTGATCAGCCACTGTCGTGCGTTCCTCTATTGTTCTAGGATAACACTATCTCGTCTAAATGGTAGGTCGCGAGGGTCAATTTTTCCTGACGGGGTCGGCGCTTGCAACCTCTAGTTTGAGCGGTGGCGCCATGAAACTAACGTCCGATTTTGTCCACGTCTGAAAAAACTCGCTGCGCGCTCTGTTCAATTTCACACCACATCAACTGGATGCCACCCTACCGCTAGATCGCCTCGCGCCCCCGATTTCCGATTTACGGAAATTTCCCTTGACGCCCTCCCCAAATCACCTCTACACCCCTCGCCCATCCCGTCCCACCAAGAGGGGCGTTGGCCATCGTCACGAACGAGGGGCGGGTTGCGGTGGACGCGGCAGCGTCGGGCGCGTGTGGTGGTCGCAGGGCGGGCTTGTCGTCCGTGAGCGAACAACAGCGCGCGGACGACCGGCGCCAACCCGGCGAAAGCCGGACGGCTGCGTACGGCAAAACCGTGTGGTCCTGGCACCCGTTGCTGGTGTCAAGCCGGCGGAGGAGCGTCGACCCGACCGGGTCAGACAATCCTTCAATCCGCGGGCGACGGAGGCAAACAGGAACTCGTCTCCGGGGAGAGCTCGGCATAAGCCGTAAAACCATTGCGCAGGGAATGTCGGATGCTCTCCGCTGCCCTGTATGCTCGTGTGCGTCTCACCACTCTTTTGCACACGAGACCGCGGGCGCAGCGCGCACCCGGCATTCCCTGCGCCCTCTTTCTTCGAGCGGTTGCGGAAAATTCTGTCAAACTTCGGGCGCCTCGCGCCGCGAGATCGCGGAGTCATATTTTGGTGGCAACGACGCAGCGAAGCAATACCTTGTCATCTCGTACGCGGCATCATGGATTGCCTCCGTCTTCGCTCGCCGAGCTACGGCGGACAAGTCGCGGAGCCTGTCATCGGGCGCGTTCGCGTGACCCGTTGGCTCGCAATGACGAACTCTTAAGTCGGAATAATTCGCAACAAATGGCTTCTGCAAGTGAGTGGCGATTGCACAGGAGATCGGCGCTTGATGTTAATGGACGCCCTGCTAAACGGGCGCCCATGGGCGAGCACGTTCACACGGTCAAAACCCGCGTCGCGGCGATCTCGGTGTTTGCCAGCGCCGGCATGGCCGCGGCGAAATTCATCGTCGGCATTCTCATCGGCTCGCTCGCGCTGGTCTCCGAGGCGCTGCACTCCTCAGTCGACGTGATCGCGACCATCATCACCTGGATGGTGGTGCGGGTCTCCGATCTGCCGGCCGACGAAGAGCATCATTACGGCCACGGCAAGTTCGAGAGCGTCTCCGCGCTCGGCGTGATTGCCGTCCTCTATGTGCTTGCCGGCGGCATCCTGGTCGAATCCTTTAGCCGGCTGCGCCAAGGCGCGCCGCCGCCGACCATCTCCGCGATCCCCTTCGTCGTGCTGCTCCTCGACATCGGCGTGAATTTCTGGCGCGCCCGCGCCCTGCATCGCGCCGCGCGCGAGACCCGGAGCCAGGCGCTCGCCGCCGACGCACTGCATTTCGCCTCCGACGTCCTGGGCTCGATCGCGGTGATCATCGGCCTCGGGCTGAGCGGTCTCGGCTTTTGGTGGGGCGACTCGGCGGCCGCGATCGCGGTTGCCATCATGATCGCGGCCCTCGGCTTGCGGATGGCGCGCTCCACCGTCGAAACCCTGCTCGACCGCGCGCCCGAAGGCGCTTCCGAGAAGGCCCGCCACGCCATCGAGCAGGTGACCGGAGTGGTCGATGTCGAACGCCTGCGCGTCCGCATGGTCGGCCCGACGCATTTCGTCGATGCCATCGTCAAGGTGCCGCGCACCTATCCGATCGACCGGGTCGACGAGATCAAGCGGAAGGTGCAGGCCGCGGTCCGCGCCGACCTTGGCGATGCCGACGTGACTTTCACCTCGGTGCCGGTCGCACTCGACAATGAGAGTGTCCGCGAGCGCATCATGGTGATCGCACGAAATTCCGGCCTTGCCGTCCACCATGTGACCGTGCACGACCTCGGCGGCACGCTGACCGTCAGCATCGATCTCGAGGTCGATGGCGAGATGGCGCTGACGGCGGCCCATGACATCGCGCATCGTCTCGAGCGCAACATCGGCGAGGAGTTCGGCGCCGATCTCGAGGTCGACACGCATATCGAGCCGCTGGAACCGGAATTGCCCTTCGGCACCGACGCCGCTCCCGATCGCATCGCGACCATCCGGGATGCGCTGGCGCGCTTTGCCGCCGCGACCGAGGTCCGTGATATCCATAATGTGCGGGTGCGCGACACCGATGCCGGCGAGATCGTCAATTTCCATTGCCGCGCCGAGCCGTCGATGAGCGTGACCAAGGTCCACGAGAACGTCGACGAGATCGAACGCGCACTGCGCCGCGCCTTCCCGAGTGTGAAGCGCGTCATCAGTCATGCCGAGCCGCCGCATGCTTGATCGTCGGCGACATGCAACGTTCCCGTTTCGGACTCGGTCGATCGGCAATTCCAGGCCGGCGATTCTCGTTGGACAAGATTTATTTCCGTTAAGGAATCGTTGACTCTCGACAGCCCGGAAAAACTGGATTCAAATCACATTGATTCGGAAGCGGCGTGGGGAGCTTCTGAATCGGGTGCAAGATGAACTTCGGCGGGGGTTAAAGGCATGGCGCGTGCGCATGCGGCGAACGCGTGCGCCCAATCCGATTCGATCAAGGGATTGGCGCAATCGATCGCAAAGCCGGCCTATACCAGGCTGTTGACGGCCGAGCCGACGCTCCGCCGCGCCGTCCCTACCTTGATCATCGCCTTCCTGATCACGATCTGCCTCGGCGCCTTCGTACAGGTGCTGGACCAGAGCCGGCAGAAGCGCGCCGCCGCCGAGCGCGACCTCACCGCGCTGTCGGACTATCTCGCCGAACGCATCGACCGCGCCACCTCGGGGCGCGGCGAGCGCCCCGGCAATATCGAGCGCATGCAGTTCCTGCTGCCGGACATGATCCCGTCCTGGGCCATTGTCGGCGGCCGCCACGTCATCGTGATCGGTCCCGACCGCCGCGTTATCGCCCGCATCCCGGTCAGGTCCAGCCTTGACGAAGCCGATGGCCTGATGGATGCGATCAGCGCGGCGCAACTGATCGCGGCGCCCGGCCTCGAGGGCAAGGTCATCGAGTTGACCCTGCCCGACGGCAACCGCGCCATGGCAACCTCGCAGCTGGTCAGGTCGCTGGCAGGTCGCGTCATCGTGATCCAGGAGCGGCTGGAGCCGATCTGGGGCTCGGATTCGGCGCTCTCGGTGACGCTGTCGGCGACCACCGGATTCGTGGTGCTGATCCTCGGCTTCGCCTTCCACTGGCAATCGACCCGCGCCCGCGAGGGCGATCTGATCAACGACGCCGTGCGCGGCCGCATCGACACCGCGCTCAACCGCGGCCGCTGCGGACTCTGGGACTGGGACCTATCCCGCGGCCGCATCTTCTGGTCGCAGTCGATGTTCACCATGCTCGGCCTCGACAGCCGCAGCGATCTCCTGACCTTCGGCGAGGTCAACGCGCTGGTGAAATCCGACGACATCGATCTCTTCGCCATCGCCGACCGTCTCATCGCCGGCGAGAGCCGCCACATCGACCAGACGTTTCGCATGCAGCACACGGACGGCCACTGGATCTGGCTGCGGGTGCGCTGCGAACTGAGCCAGGGTTCCAGCGACGCCGGCTTGCACCTGATCGGCATTGCCGTCGACATCACCGAGCAGAAGAGCCTCGCCGAGCGGACCATCGAGGCGGACTTGCGGCTGCGCGACGCCATCGAGACCATTCCCGAGGCCTTCGTGCTGTGGGATGCGGGCAACCGCCTCGTGCTGTGCAATTCCCACTTCCAGCGCCTGCACAAGCTGCCGGACTCCGCCGTGATCCCCGGCACCTCCTACGAGACCGTGATCGAGGTCGGCAGCATGCCCGAGGTCCGCACCCGCCTGCACGAGGGTGGCGTCGCGGCGCCGGGCGGGCGCACCTTCGAGGCCCAGCTCGACGACGGAAGCTGGCTGCATATCAGCGAGCGCCGCACCAAGGACGGCGGCTATGTGTCGGTCGGCACCGACATCACCCGCATCAAGGAGCATGAGCAGAAGCTGGTGGACAACGACCTTCGTCTGCGCGCCACCGTCATCGACCTGAAGCGCTCGCGCGCGGTGCTGGAACGGCAGGCGGTCGAGCTCGCCGACCTCGCCGAAAAGTACCAGCGCGAAAAGACCCGCGCCGAGGAAGCCAACCAGACCAAGTCGAAATTCCTCGCCAATATGAGCCACGAGCTGCGCACGCCGCTGAATGCCATCATCGGCTTCTCCGAAATCATGGGCAGCGGCATGTTCGGCACGCTGGGCTCGGAAAAGTACCAGGAATACTGCCACGACATTCTCACCAGCGGGCATTACCTGCTGGAAGTGATCAACGACATCCTCG
>JAFAUV010000326.1 GCA_019243075.1 Bradyrhizobium sp. | reverse complement strand
CAGCTCGATCACCTGTTTCAACAGGCGGTCTGGCGTGTCGAAGGTGGAATGCACATTCCACAAGGGACAGGTGCCCCCGAACTTGGAGAACGGGAAAGTGCCGGAGGAGAAACGCTTGGAGACGTTGCCGGCATTGTCGACGCGAAGCAGAAAGAAGGGAATGCCGCGCGCATTCGGCCGCTGTAACGTGGTAAGGCGGTGGCAGACCTGCTCGAAGCCGGCGTTGAAGCGCTGCGCCAGCACCTGCACGTCATAGCTCAAGGCTTCCGCCGCGGCATGAAAGGCCTGGTAGGGCATCATCACGCAGGCCGCGAAATAATTCGCAAGCGTGATGCGGAACAGCCGCCGGGGCGCGTCATCGAGTTTTCCCGCGCGGCCGACGATGGTCTCGATATGGCCATTGCACTCGCAAAGCCCGGCCTGGAAGGCAAGCTGAAACGTGCGGCTCGGCGCGTCGACGAGCTCGGAGATCAGGAGCTGGCGGCGATGGCGATCGAAGCGGCGCAAGGTCTCGCGCATCACGTCGACCGGCATGATGCGGGTGACGATCGAGTGCTTTTCGCGCAGGCGCGCGGCCAGCGCCGCATAAAGCGCCTCGGCCGGTACGTTCAATTCGTCGCGCAGGGTTTCGGCCGTCTGCTCCAGCTCGCCGAAATAGTTGCGGTTGGCTTCGATCAGGTCGCGGACGCGCTCGATAGGGTTGGCCTCGAAGCGCGAACCCTCGTCGCGGTCGGCCATTTGTGCCGCCGCCAGCGTCTCGCCCTGGCGCGCCTCGGCATAGGCTGCATACAGGCGCTGCAGCGCATGGGTGACCCCGGGACAGAGCTCGGCGAGGTCGCGCAGCTCCTGCTTCGGCAGGTCGATCTGCCGGAACAGCGGATCGGAGAAGATCTCGTTCAGCTCGGCAAAGAAGCGATCCTCGTCTGCAGTGGCGAGATCGCGCAGGTCGAGATCGTAGGCTTCGGCGAGGCGGAGCAGGATCTGCGCCGTCACAGGGCGCTGGTTGCGCTCGATCAGGTTGATGTAGCTCGGCGAGATGCCGAGCCCCTCGGCGATCTGGGTCTGCGACAGGCCGAGCTGCTGGCGGATGCGCCGGAAGCGCGGGCCGACAAAGAGCTTTTTGCTACTATCCGCGGGCATCAATCGTGCTCCGTGTCGTCACGCAGTTGCGCGAGTAGATCAAAACCATGGCTTTCCCTGATTTTGTGACAAAATTGACAAATCGACATACTAGACAAGTTCATATGTTACATGACATCACCATTCGGACGCAAGGGAACTGTACTCACGGAAAAGACTAGCGTTTAGCTCCAGTCACGCATTTCGCAATGCACTGTCAAAAATGTCGACTGGAGAACAAAATGGCGAAGACCTTTGAAGAGCTGGTTCCCAACGCGCCCAAGGGCCGTTTTGACGGCATCAGCCGTCCCTACACAGCGGCCGAAGTCGAGAAGCTGCGCGGCTCCTTCGCGATTGCCTATACGTTGGCCGAGCGCGGCGCCAACCGGCTCTGGGACTCGCTGCACAAGATGCCCTTCGTCAATTCGCTTGGTGCCGTGACCGGCAACCAGGCGATGCAGCAGGCCCGTGCAGGTCTTCCTGCGATTTACCTGTCGGGCTGGCAGGTCGCGGCCGACGCCAACACCGCCGGCGCCATGTATCCGGACCAGAGCTTGTACCCGGCCAATGCCGGCCCGGACCTTTGCCGCCGCATCAACCGCGCGCTGCAGCGGGCGGATCAGATCGAACATTCCGAGGGCGGCGCCAAGATCGACTGGTTCCTGCCGATCGTGGCCGACGCAGAAGCCGGCTTCGGCGGTCCGCTCAACTCCTTCGAGATCATGAAGGCCTACATCGAGGCGGGCGCGGCCGGGGTCCACTTCGAGGACCAGCTCGCTTCCGAGAAGAAGTGCGGCCACATGGGCGGCAAGGTCCTGATCCCGACCGCGGCCCATGAGCGCAACCTCATCTCGGCGCGTCTCGCCGCCGACGTCTGCGGCACCTCGACCTTCGTGCTGGCGCGTACCGACGCGGAAAGCGCCAAGCTCATCACCTCGGATGTCGATGAACGCGATCGCGAGTTCATCACCGGCGAGCGCACGGCGGAAGGCTTCTTTCGCCTGAAACCCGGCACCGGTCTGAAGCATTGCATCAAGCGGGGCATCGCCTTCGCCAAATATGCCGACCTGATCTGGTGGGAGACCTCGACGCCGAACCTCGACGAGGCGCGCGAGTTCGCCGAAGCCATGCACAAGGTCTATCCGAACAAGATGCTGGCCTATAACTGCTCGCCCTCTTTCAACTGGGAAGCCAACATCGACAAGGCGACTATCGCGAAGTTCCAGCGCGAGATCGGCGCGATGGGCTACAAGTTCCAGTTTGTCACGCTGGCCGGCTTCCACTCGCTCAACCACGGCATGTTCGAGCTCGCGCGCGGCTACAAGGCCGAAGGCATGGCGGCCTACTCCCGGCTGCAACAGGCCGAATTCGCCTCCGAGAAGAACGGCTACTCGGCGACGCGCCACCAGCGCGAAGTCGGCACCGGCTATTTCGACCTGGTCTCCACCACCATTTCCGGTGGCCAGTCCTCGACGACGGCGCTTCACGACTCGACCGAGGCCGCGCAGTTCAAGTCGCAGGGTTCGGAAATCAAGGTTCAGGCTGCGGAATGAAGGAGGGTCTCATGACCAAAGGCAGTAATTTCTGGGTGATTGGCGGCGAGTTCGGCTCGATGAACTTCCACAAGCTCGTGGAAGGCTCGGCCCAGGTCAAAGGCCCGTTCAAGACCCGCAAGGAAGCCGAAGATTGCTGGCGCGAAGTCTCCGAAGAGAACCGCCACAAGGCCGGCGTGCGCTTCTCGATCGTGGAAGAGCCCAATCGCACCGCGGCCTGAGGCTTCCTTGCGAGCTACGGCAGCAACGGTCCGAAAAGAGACCGTGCCCCGACGGATCAGCGCCCAGGGACGGAAGCCCCATCCGGTTGTGCCGGGTGGGGCGATCTGTCTATTTATGTAACCTGTTGTAATCAAGGATGCTTTGCGCCGCTCATGGTTGCTGATAGGTTAATCGGGCCGGAGTTGAGGGAGTAAGGCCATCCGATGTCCGAGGCCCCAGTCACAGGAAGCAATCCGATAAGCGAGCCGCGTCCGACCCGTTTGCGCGATGCGCTTCAGAAGGCGCGGATCGAGGCTGCGGATCGCACCGGGGTGGTCGTCGATCTTCGTGATGCCGAGGTCGCGCGCCTGGAGATCCTCAATGAGGCGCTCGATCCGCTGTTTGCGCAGGTGCCCGACCATATCGACCTGTTCGAGCGCGGCATCAGCAATGGCGAGACCCCGCGGCTCTGGATCGACGTGGTGGCGCATGTGGTGATGGGACGCGACAAGCGCAGCTATCGTTTCGTGCACGACACGCGCTACGGCCGCATCTTGCTCGCGGAATCGCACGACGTGCCCGCGATCGTCGACGCCGTGACCGACTATGTCGCCCGGCGCATGGTTGAGCGCGAGCACGCACTCGCACCCGTGCGGCCGGCGGCGCCGAAGATGGAGGAGAGGCCGTCGCGGCGGCGCAGCCGTTTCTGGCCGTTTGCGCTCGGATTCGTGCTTGGCGCCGCGGCCTTATTCGGGCTCGCGCTGCTATCGAGCTTGAAGAGCCTTTAGTCTCGCTCGCGCCCCGCCGTGACGACCGCTAAATCAGCCGCGTCCGCCCGATCTCCTTGATTCGCATATCGCTGTCGATCCCGCGCGAAATCTGCTCGCAGCGCCAGCCATTGCCGTCGCGTTCGATCGCATAGAGGTTGTAGGCGGCGGCCGGATGTCGCCCGCGGGCGAGCGCGGAAGCCGCCGGCACGCCGATCGAGGGAATCTTGCCGCCGGGCCCCTCGAACCACATGGTGGAATGAACGTGATCATGGCCGTGCAGGACCAGGTCGACGCCGTGCTTCTTCAACAATGCGAGGAGGGGCGCTGAATCCGTGAGCCGCTTGGGGCGGGAGTCCGAGCGCAGCGGATGATGAACCAGCAGCACCCGAAATGCCTGTTCGGCCGCAAGCGTGAGCAGCACGCGCTCCAGCGCTTCGAGCTGGCCGCGGCCGAGCGTTCCCGTCGCCATCAGAGGCGGCGTCGGCACGGCCGAGGAAAGTCCGATCAGCGCCACCGGCCCGCGCCGGCGCAGGAACGGGAAGGCGTTATCCGAGGCTTCGTCACCGGCAAGGTAATCGCCGAAGGATTCGACAAAGCGATGCCGGGTCCTGCGCACATAGGCGTCGTGATTGCCGGGGATCGCGGTTACGCCATGCGGCCGGCCGACGCTTGCGAGCCATTTCTGGGCAGGAGCGAACTCGGCCTCCAGCGCCAGGTTGACGAG
>JAFAUV010000276.1 GCA_019243075.1 Bradyrhizobium sp. | reverse complement strand
GCCGCATCACCGTGCTCGGTCAGTCGATGCCCGAGCGCCGCGCCCAGGTGCTGGGCCGGATGAATTTCGAGAGCCCCTATGTCGACATGCCGATGCGGCTCACGGTGCGGCAGAACCTGACCATCTTCGGCCGGCTCTATGCGGTGAAGGGCCTTGCCCAGCGCATCCGTCAGCTCGCGTCCGATCTCGACCTCGATGATTTCCTCGACCGCCCGAACGGCAAGCTGTCGGCCGGGCAGAAGACGCGTGTCGCGCTCGCCAAAGCGCTGATCAACCAGCCCGAGCTGCTGCTCCTGGACGAGCCCACCGCCTCGCTCGATCCGGACACGGCCGACTGGGTGCGCGAGCACCTGGAGACCTATCGCAAGGACCATGAGGCCACCATCCTGCTTGCCTCGCACAACATGTTCGAGGTCGAGCGGCTCTGCGACCGCGTCATCATCTTGAAGCGCGGGCGGATCGAGGAGGACGACAGCCCGGACGGCATCATGGCCCGCTACAGCCGTGCCAATCTCGAGGAGGTATTTCTCGATGTCGCGCGTGGCCGCGTGCAGGAGACCGTGCCGTGAGCGAGGTCGTCTTGCGCCGCGGCCTCTCGGTCCATCGCGTCGGTGCGATGATCCTGCGTTATTGGTACCTGCTGCTGTCGTCCTGGCCGCGGCTGTTGGAATTGATGTACTGGCCGATCCTGCAGGTCGTCACCTGGGGCTTTCTGCAGAGCTATATCGCGCAGAATGCCGGCTTCTTCGCGCGCGCCGGCGGCACGCTGATCGGCGCCGTCATCCTGTGGGACATCCTGTTCCGCGGCCAGCTCGGCTTTTCCATCTCCTTCCTGGAAGAGATGTGGGCGCGCAACCTCGGCAACCTGATGATGAGCCCGCTGAAGCCGATCGAATTTCTGCTGGCGCTGATGGTGATGAGCCTCATTCGGCTGGCGATCGGCGTGGTCCCGATGATGCTGCTCGCGCTCTATGTCTTCAATTTCGATTTTCTCGGGCTGGGGCTGCCCGCGGTCGCCTTTTTCTGCAACCTGATCTTCACGAGCTGGGCGGTCGGCATCTTTGTCTCCGGCCTCGTGCTGCGCAACGGCCTCGGCGCCGAGGGCATCGTGTGGACGCTGATGTTTGCGCTGATGCCGCTCGCCTGCGTCTACTATCCGGTCAAGGTGCTGCCGGTGTGGCTGCAGCATGTCTCCTGGTGCCTGCCGCCGACCTATGTGTTCGAGGGCTTGCGGGCGCTGCTCACCGATCATGTCTTCCGCGCCGACCTGATGGCCGCGGCGCTGGCCATCAATGTCGTGCTTTTGCTGGCGTCCTTTGCAGCATTCATTGCCCTTTTGAACAGCGCCCGCCGGCACGGATCCCTGCTCGGCGGGGGTGAATAAGTCACTTTCCCGTGGATTCCCGGGCTGTTCGCTGGCAGTCCAGCGCAGATATACCGATCTGTGCATTGACGCATTATTTTGCATTGTTCAGTATGCTGCGGCGCAAAACAGGGGTCTAGATCGATGCCGATTGGTGAGTTTGGCAGGGCGCCGCCGCTGGCGGAAGGCAGTTCGGCGCTGACGACGCCGATGTACTGGATGTATGAGATGGCGCACGCCTCGCTCAATCCGGCGCGCGCGGTTACCGACGCGACCAAAATCCTGTTTCAGAATCCGCTGAACCCCTGGTCGCATACCGAGCTCGGCAAGTCGGTCGCCGCGGCTTGCGAATTGTTCGAGCGAACCACGCGCCGCTATGGCAAGCCGGAATGGGGCTTGGACGAAACCGAGGTGAACGGCATCCGCACGGCCGTCGAGGTCAGGACCGTCTGGGAAAGGCCGTTCTGCCGCCTCCTGCATTTCGACCGCCTATTGACCCGGCCCTTGCGCGCGCCGCAGCCGCGCGTTCTGATCGTGGCGCCGATGTCCGGTCACTATGCGACTCTGCTTCGCGGCACGGTCGAGGCCTTCCTGCCGACGCATGAAGTCTACATCACGGACTGGGCCGATGCGCGCATGGTGCCGCTGACTCAGGGGCGTTTCGATCTCGACGACTATATCGACTATGTGATCGAGATGCTGCAGGAGCTCGGCGGCAACATGCATGTGGTCGCGGTGTGCCAGCCCTCGGTGCCGGTCGTGGCCGCGGTCTCCATTATGGAAGCCAACCGCAATCCCTTCGTGCCGCTGTCGATGACGCTGATGGGCGGGCCGATCGACACGCGCCGCAACCCGACCGGGGTCAACAATCTCGCCGAAGAGCGCGGCATCGAATGGTTCCGCAACAACGTCATCACCAAGGTGCCGTTCCCGCATCCCGGCGTGATGCGCGATGTCTATCCGGGCTTCCTGCAACTCAATGGCTTCATCTCGATGAATCTCGATCGCCACATGGACGCCCATAAGCAGCTCTTCGCCAATCTGGTGAAGGGCGATGGTGACCTCGTCGACAAGCACCGGGAGTTTTACGACGAATATCTCGCCGTGATGGACCTTGCGGCCGAATATTACCTGCAAACCGTCGAAACGGTGTTCATCAAGCACGCGCTGCCGAAGGGCGAGATGACCCATCGCGGGCGCCCCGTCGATCCATCCAAGATCACGCGCGTCGCGCTGATGACGGTGGAAGGCGAGAAGGACGACATTTCCGGTCTCGGCCAGACCGAGGCGACGCATGGCCTCTGCACGTCGATCCCCAATCATCGCCGCGTTCACTACGTTCAGAAGGGCGTTGGCCATTACGGCGTGTTCAACGGTTCCCGTTTCCGCTCCGAGATCGTGCCGCGCATCAACGATTTCATGATGTCGTCAGCCAATCCGAAGTCGCTGCTCGCATTGGCGGCCGAATGAGCGCCCACCCGGCTTTTTCCTGCGAATTTTGTCGCGCGGGATCGGCGGGGTGCCGATTCGGGGATGGCCGTTAACCCGCTGAATCGGCGGCTGGAAAGCCGGGGCCGAGGCCGCCGGAAGCAGTGACTATTAACTCATTCCTTGAATGCCGTTTTGGGACGAGTTCCGCACTAAATTTTTGGGTTCCAGCCCCATCCAGTAGAGGCCTTTGGCGACAAAGCCCCTGTATATTGGGCAAATGATTTGTTTTTGCGCCGAGCGGTTTCCATGGCGGCGGATATGGCAGAATCCGGGCGAACTGCTCCTCCCCGGACTTACAGACATGGCCACCCGCGCGCTCCTGTATCGGCGCCCTGCCGAACCCTCGACTCTTCTGGTCAAGCATGGCTCGCAAGTCTTTGCGATCCGGCTGAGGCGGCATAGACGCGCGAGGCGATACACGCTTCGTATTCATCCCACTGACCGCGAAGCCATCCTCACCGTGCCGCCGCGCGGCACCATAGTCGAGGCGCGCGAGTTCGCGCAGCTTCATGGCGGCTGGATCGCCGCGCGTCTCGGGCGGCTGCCCAAGGCTGCGCCGTTCCAGCCCGGCACCGTGGTCCCCTTGCGCGGCGTTCCGCACCGGATCGTGCATCGCTCGGGCGAGCGCGGTACGGTGTGGACTGAAACGCGCGAGAGCGGTGACAAGGTCCTCTGCGTCGCCGGCGATTATGAGTTCATCGACCGCCGCGTACATGATTTCCTCAAGCGCGAGGCGCGCCGCGACGTGCAGAAATCGGCGCAGGAATATGCGCAAGCCCTCGGCGTCCGCGTCAAGCGGATCTCGATCCGCGATCAGTCGAGCCGCTGGGGCTCCTGCACCTCGGCCGGCTCGCTGTCGTTCTCCTGGCGGCTGATCCTCGCGCCGCCCTTTGTGCTCGACTATCTCGCCGCCCACGAAGTGGCGCATCTGGTCGAGATGAACCATTCGCCGCGGTTCTGGCGGGTGGTGGCGCGCATCTGCCCGTCGGTCGAGCGCGCCAAGAAGTGGCTCGATACCTATGGCAACGATTTGCACCGCTACGGGATCGAGGATTGAAGCCGCCTGCTCTGATTTGCAGGGCTGTCGCGGGGCAGGCAATGATGTTTGCGGCGCCGTGCTACCGATTGCCGCCGAACAGCCGATCCATCAGCCAGCCATCGAGCCCTGCCGCCGGCTCCGGCCGCACCGCTGCGCGCGCAGAACGCGGAGCCCCCGCCTGCACCGGAGGCGGCATGGGAGCCGTGATCTGAGAGGCGATCTGCGCGAGCGAGGGGCCGGTCATCTGCGAGTTCGGCAGGCTGGCTGCCGCCACGCCCTGATGGGCCGCACGCATGAAGCGCGACCACACTTCCACCGGCAGACCGCCACCGGTCGCCTTCCTGGTCGGCGAGTTGTCGTCATTGCCGAGCCAGACGCCGGTGACGAGATTGGCCGTGTAGCCGATGAACCAGGCGTCGCGGAAATCCTGGCTGGTGCCGGTCTTGCCGGCCGCCTGCCAGCCCGGAATCTCCGCCTTCTTCGCGGTGCCCGAGATCAGCGTCTGCTCCATCATGATGTCCATCATCGCGACATTGCGCGGCTCGATGACCTGGTTGGCCTCATCGGGCTGGCGCGCATAGATCACCTTGCCGCCCTCCAGCGTCTTGATCCTGGTCACGACATGGGGGGAGACGGCAAGCCCGCCATTGGCGAAGGGAGCATAGGCGCCGACCATTTCGAGCACGGACACTTCGGAGGTGCCGAGCGCAATCGAGGCGTTCGGCTCGAGCTTTGAGGAGATGCCGAGCCGGTGTGCGGTGCGCACCACGTTCTTCGGCCCGACTTCGAGCCCGAGCCGCACGGCGACGGTATTGAGCGACATCGCCAGCGCCTGGGTGAGCGTCACCGGCCCGAAATATTCATGGCTGTAGTTCTCGGGCTTCCAGCCCTTGATGTCGAGCGGCGCGTCCTGGCGCACGGTGTCCGGCGTCAGCCCGGCCTCGATTGCGGTGAGATAGACGAACGGCTTGAACGCCGAGCCCGGCTGACGCTTGGCGGTGACCGCGCGGTTATACTGGCTTTCGCCGTAATTGCGCCCGCCGACCATGGCGCGCACCGCGCCGTCGGGGCTCATCGCCACCAGCGCGCCCTGGCTGACGTTGAATTTCACGCTCTTGGCGGCGAGCTCGTCGATCACCGCGGTTTCGGCGATGCTCTGCAGCTTGGGATCGATGGTGGTTTCGACCCGGACGCTCTGATCGATCTGGCCGACGAGATCGTCGAGCACCTCGCCGATCCAGTCGGCGACATAGTTGACGGTGCCGGCGCCGGCGGGCTTCACCGAGGCCGCGGGGTGGGCCATTGAAGCCTGCGCCTGCGCATCGGTGATGAACCTGGCGTCCGCCATCGCGGCGAGCACGGTCTGGGCACGTTTCTCCGCGCCCTCGGGATTGCGGTTGGGCGCGAGCCGCGACGGCGATTTGACGAGCCCGGCCAGCATCGCAGCTTCCGCCAGCGTCACGTTCTTGGCGGATTTGCCGAAATAGCGCTGCGCCGCGGCTTCCACCCCATAGGCGCCGGAGCCGAAATAGACGCGGTTCAGATAAAGCTCGAGGATTTCGTTCTTGGCATATTTGCGCTCCAGCCACAGCGCGAGCTCGGCTTCCTGCAGCTTGCGCGCCAGCGTGCGCTCCTGGGTCAGGAACAGGTTCTTGGCGAGCTGTTGGGTCAAGGTCGAGCCGCCCTGCGAGACGCCCCGGTGCAACAGGTTCGTCACCGCCGCACGCAGGATGCCGTAGGGGTCGACGCCATAATGCGAATAGAAGCGGCGGTCCTCGATGGCGATGAAGGCCTTTGGCAGATAGGGCGGCAGGTCCTTCAGAGAGACATTGGCGCCGGCCATTTCGCCGCGCTGGGCGAGCACGCTGCCATCGGCGCCGACGATCTCGATGGTCGGCGGTCGCTTGGGAATCTCGAGCGACTGGATCGGCGGCAGATGCGCGCCGGCCCATACCACCACGCTTGCCCCGGCGATGCCGGCCCAAAGGCCAAGTACCGCGCACCAGTAGACGAGGCGCCCCAGGCTCAGGCCCGAGGTTTTTCCGCGCCGCCTGCTGCTGCCGCTCTCGCGCGGCTTTCGCTCCACCGCCGGCTCCTCATGGTCGTCATTGTCGATCTTGCGCTTGGATGCCTTCTTCGGCTTGTCGTCATCGGCTGAAGGGATGCGGTCCTTGGGATCGAGCCGCAGCTCGGCGAGTGCCGCCGCGATGCCGAAGCGCGGCTCCCTGCGTCCGCTGGTTTTTTTCCGTCCCCACGCCATACCCGAATACGCCGCCCACACTGCTCGCGCGCACGCTAACGCTTGAGGCTTTAAGGCGCGGTTACGGAGCGGTTAATTCGTGATTAGGGGGTGAGGCGGAGCCTCGCTAAAGCTGGAGCGAAAAGATGCCGAGGGAGCGCCAGATGGGGCATATCGATCCAACCAAGGAAGTCTTTGCACAGTTCCGGGCCAATGACCGGCCGGGTCCGATCCACATGCTGAACCTGGTTCGGTTGCTGCAAGAGGCAGCCTACCCGGATGGCCGCAAGGCAACGGGTGCCGAAGCCTATGCGGCCTATGGCCGGGAGAGCGGTCCGGTGTTCACGCGGCTCGGCGGCCGCATCGTGTGGCAGGGCAGGTTCGAGCTGATGCTGATCGGCCCGCCGCAGGAGCGCTGGGACCATTGCTTCATCGCCGAATATCCCGATGTCGCCGCCTTCGTCGAAATGATCCGCGACCCCGTCTATCGCGAGGCCGTCAAGCATCGCCAGGCGGCGGTGGAGGATTCCCGCCTGATCCGCCACGCCGTGCTCCCGATCGGGAAGACGTTTGGCGAGATTCCGACTTAATTCGTCAGGTGGGGGGCTCGCCACGTCGGCATTGCCGGCTCGACCCAGTCAAGCGCGGCAATGGCGAGTACAAAACAAGACGGCGGCCGTGAGGCCGCCGATCGCTTCGTATCAGTTCGGCGACGCTTAGCCGGCCGCACTCGCATCCTCCAGGATCGGGCCGAACAGCTCCCAGCGCTCGCCGTTGAACCTCATCATCTGCATCTGCTTGTTGACGCGATAATCGGTCGGCGAGGTGTTGATCTTCATGCCCGGCAGCGCGAGGTCGCCGCTGATGTCCTTCAGCGAAGCCGCCTGCTTCATGACGTTCTCGCGCGTCAGGTCGTCGCCGCACTGCAGCAGCACCTGGACCAGAAGCTGCGCGGTGGAATAGCCATAGGTGTTGAAGTTCGAGTTCTTGTCGCCCTCGGGATAGTATTTGGCCATGAAGTCGAAATAATGCTTCAGGCCCGCATCGTCCTTCCAAGTCGGATCCAGCGGATCCTTGCCGTAATTGGTGCTGATGAGCCCCTTGGCGGCCTCAAGACCGGCCGGCTTCAACACGGCGCCGACCGAGGTCGCATTGATGTCGACGATCTGCACCGGGTGCCAGTCGAGCTCGGCGATCTTCTTGATGGCCTGCGCCGCCTGCTTCGGCGTCGATGCGCTGAAGAACAGGTCCGCGCCCGAATCCTTGATCTTGAGAATCTGCGAATCGATGGTCGGATCGGAGACCTCGTAGGAAGCTTCCGCCACGATCATGCTCGCCGCCTTGCCGCCAAGTCCGGCCTTGATGCCGTTCAGATAGTCCTTGCCCAGATCGTCGTTCTGATAGAGCACGCCGATCTTGGCGTTCGGATGCTCTTTCAGTATGTATTGGCCATAGATGCGGCCCTCGACGAAGTAGTTCGGGTTGAAACCCATGGTCCACGGGAAATTCTTGGGATCGGTAAACCGCGAGGCGCCGGTGGCCGCGAACAGCTGCGGTACCTTCTTGGCGTTCAGATATTTCTGCACGGCGGCGTTCGACGGCGTACCGATGATCTGGAAGGTGAGCAGCACCTCGTCGCCTTCGACGAGCTTGCGCACCTGCTCGACCGCCTTCGGCGGCGAGTAGGCGTCGTCATACTGGATCAGGTTGATCTTGCGGCCGTTCACGCCGCCCTGCTCGTTGATCATCTTGAAATAGGCGGCCTGGGTCTTGCCGATGGAAGCGTAGGGCGAAGCGGGGCCCGAGAACGGCACGGTCTGGCCGACCTTGATCTCGGTATCGCTCGCGCCGGGATCGTATTTCTTCTGGGCTGAGGCCGATGACGCCGACAGTGCAATGGCCAGTGCGGCCGTGCCGGCAAGATGGATAATCCCGTTCCTCATGATGGTGCGTTCCTCCTATCGTGATTGCGCCGATGGTCTTGGCCATCGCTGAAGCCGATGATGGCGGAAGCCATCCCGCATTGCAAGAAGAGGGAGCGGTCCTGCAATGGCGACCTTAGGCTAGATAAAGCAGA
>JAFAUV010000367.1 GCA_019243075.1 Bradyrhizobium sp. | reverse complement strand
CGGGGCCGGCCCAGGGCGAGGCATAGCCCGGCGAGATTTCGCCGGCATTGGCAAAGCTCGTCTCCAGCGCCACGCCGGCCTGACGATCGATCACCGTCACCTCGGCTCCGGCCTTTGCCAGATAATAGGCCGTCGTCACTCCGATGACGCCGGCGCCGAGAATCGCGACCTTCATCGGACAGGCTCACTTGTCGCTGCATGCTTCATCGCGCCGACCCTGTGCAGGACGGCGGCAAATGTCAACGCTCGGGGCGGAATGAAACGAAGGGCGCAAACGACCGAGCCGCACGGCGCGCGAAGATCGGCTCGGCAAGGCCCTCTCGACCACGCGCGTGATGCCTCCACCAACGCCAGCCGCATTCGGCAGCGCCGGGCACCTTGCCTTGCGCAGCCAATTCACTCGCATAACGATCATTTGTACACAAATGGATAATCCGGCTTGATCCACGCTCACGCCGGGATCAAATTCCGGGGGTTGGCGCATGGTCCTTTCGGAAACCCGCTCTCCACCTTTCCGGATCATGCGTTGCCATTTCAACGGAAGGGAACATCCCCATGGCGCATGACGCACCCCAGGCCACTGGCCCGAGCAAGCTCGTGATCCGCAATATCGGCCTGTTGCTGTCCGGTGCCCTGGAGAAGCCGATCCTCGATGCCGATACGATCGTGGCGGAGAACGGCAAGATCACCGGCATCGGCCGCCCCAAGGACATCGACACCGACGGCGCCAGCACCATCGTCGATGCCCGTGGCACGACGGTGGCGCCCGGCCTGATCGACAGCCATGTCCATCCCGTGGCCGGCGACTGGACGCCACGGCAGAACCAGATCAACTGGATCGACAGCTACCTGCATGGCGGCGTCACCACCATGATTTCCGCCGGCGAGGTGCACATGCCGGGCCGGCCGCGCGATGTCGTGGGGCTGAAGGCGATGGCGGTGTTCGCGCAGCGCGCGTTCTGGACGCTGCGGCCGGGCGGCGTCAAGGTACATGCCGGCGCGCCCGTGATCGAATGCGAGATGGTGGAAGATGACTTCAAGGAAATGGCCGCGGCCGGCGTCAAGCTGCTCGGCGAAGTCGGCCTCGGCGGCGTCAAGGATGGGCCGACCGCGCGCAAGATGGTGGGCTGGGCCCGCAAATACGGCATCCAAAGCACGATCCATACCGGCGGCCCCTCGATTCCCGGCTCCGGCCTGATCGACAAGGACGTGGTATTGGAGGCCGACACCGACGTGGTCGGACACATCAATGGCGGCCACACAGCGCTGCCCGACGACCAGATCCGCTGCATCTGCGAGGGCTGCAAGCGCGGGCTGGAGCTGGTTCACAACGGCAACGAACGATCGGCGCTCTACACGCTGCGCACCGCGCGCGAGATGGGCGATCTTGCCCGGGTCATTCTCGGCACCGATGCGCCGGCCGGCTCCGGCGTGCAGCCGCTCGGCATTCTGCGGATGGTCTCGATGCTGTCCTCGCTCGGCGACCTCCCGGCGGAGCTCGCCTTCTGCCTCGCCACCGGCAACACCGCGCGGATGCGCTCGCTCGACTGCGGGCTGATCGAGGTCGGACGCGCTGCCGATTTCGTCATCATGGACAAGGCGCAGCATTCGCCGGGCAAGAATATCCTGGAAAGCGTGCAGCTCGGCGACCTGCCCGGCGTCGGCATGACCATCATCGACGGCATCGTCCGCACCCAGCGCAGCCGCAACACCCCGCCGGCGGAGAAGGTGGCGGAGATCGTGGGACGTTGACCGCCGTCGTCATTGCTCGCAATGACGGAGAATCCGGATATCGACGGGCTCTTGTAGGTGTGGCAAAGCGAAGCGTACCCACCGTTCACGCGCACCATCCAAGTGGCGACACGGCTCTCACGCACCTTTGCCCACCCCACGAATCAACGCAATTTGTTGAGCAGCGCCAACAGCGTCTCGCGCTCTTTCGTATCGAGCGGCGCCAGCGTCTCCTTCGAGATCGCCAGTGCATTGGCGGCCGCCTTCTCCGCCATCTGGGCGCCGGCGCGCGTCAGGCTCACCAGCAGCCGGCGGCCATCCTCAGGATCGGGGCTCGTCTCCGTCAGGCCGCGCGCGCAGAGGCGATCGATCACGCCCTTGATGGTGGCCACATCCATCGCGGTGAGCCGCCCGAGCTGGTTCTGCGAGCACGGTCCGGTCTCGCTGAGCTTGGCGAGAGCCGCCCACTGCGCAGACGTCAGATTGATGCCGATATCGCGGGTGAAAATGGCGGCATGACGCTGCCAGACCTGGCGCAGGATGAAGCCGATCTGCTCATCCAGAATATAGGCCGGCTTCGACGGTCTTGCGCTCTTCTTCAGCGTGGCGCTCCTGCCCATCTGTCCCCGGCCTCCCCTATAACGACAGATGCGCGTCGCTGATGTCCGGACGCGCATCGAGCTCGGCGATGGTGCCGCCAAAGCAGATCCGCCCACGCTCGATGATATAGGCGCGATCGGAGATCAATCTCGCGAAATGCAGGTTCTGCTCGGACAGCACGATGCTGACGCCTTCCTTCTTCATGGTCAGGATGGCATCGACCATCTGCTCGACGATCTTGGGCGACAATCCTTCCGACGGCTCATCGAGCAGCACCAGCGACGGATTACCCATCAAGGTACGCGCGATGGTCAGCATCTGCTGCTCGCCGCCGCTCATGCGGCCGCCGGGACGGCCGCGCATCTCGCCGAGATTGGGAAACAGCGCAAACAGCTTCTCGCGCGTCCAGTGCGGGGCATTTTCGCGCTTCGGCTGGCGGCCGACTTCGAGATTCTCTTCCACCGTCAGCTCGGTGAAGATGCGCCGCTCCTCCGGCACATAGCCGAGACCGCCGCGCACGATCGCATGCGTCGGCTCGCGCGAGACGTCCCTGCCTTCGAAGACGATGCTGCCGGTGCGTTGCTCGACCAGGCCGACGATGGAGCGGAAGGTCGTCGACTTGCCGGCGCCGTTGCGGCCGAGCAGCGCCACGACCTCGCCCTCGCCGACCTCGAGCGCGATATCGAACAGGATGTGCGCCGGGCCGTAGTGACTGTTGAGATTCTCGACACCGAGCTTCATGCCGAAGCCCCCTCACGGTGCCGCGCATCATAGACCAGGCCGTCGCCAAGATAGACCGCGCGCACCTGCGGGTTGGCGCGGACCTCGGCCGGCGTCCCCTCCGCAATCAGGCTGCCGCGATTGAGCACGAGGATACGGTCGGCATGCTCGAACACCACGTCCATGTCATGCTCGGTGAAGAGCACGCCGATGGACTGCTCGCGGGCGATGCGTGCGGTGAGCCGCATCAGCTCGATGCGCTCGCGCGGCGCCATGCCGGCGGTCGGCTCATCCATCAGAAGCAGCTTGGGCTGGTTGGCGAGCGCGACCGCAAGCTCCAGCCGCTTGAGGTCGCCATAGGCCAGCTCACCGCAAGGACGGTCGGCGTAGCCGCTCATGCCCACAAGCTCGAGCAGGCGGCCGGACTCCTCGCGCGCCAGTCTCGGCGTCGATGACCAGAGATTGAACAGCTGCCTGCGATGCGACGCCAGCGCGACCTGCACGTTCTCGCGTACCGTCATGGTCGGAAACGTCGCTGTGATCTGGAAAGTGCGCCCGACCCCGAGCCGCCAGATCTCGCGCGGCGCGCGGCCGGTGGTGTCTTCGCCCAGCAGCGTGGTCCGGCCGCCATCCGGAATCTTCTGCCCGTTCAACATGTCGAAGCACGTGCTTTTCCCCGCACCGTTGGGGCCGATCAGCGCGAGAATTTCGCCTCGCTGCAAGGCAAAGGAAACGCCTCGCACGGCATGAACGCCGCCATAGGATTTGGTCAGCCCCTGGACCGAAAGAAGTGCGGGCGCGCTCGTCATTCGGCGCTCTCTATTCTCTGGGCCAGCACCGCCGGCGGCGACGCGCGGCCATACCGGAGCCGCAGGCTCTCGATCACCCCGACAATGCCCTTGGGGAAGGCGACCACGATCAGCACGATGAAGGCGCCGAGCACGAGCTTGGACCAGTCGGTCTGGCTCACCAGCCAGATATTGAGCGCCTTGTAGACGACAGCACCGACCACGGCACCCGAGATGGTCTCGACGCCCCCGAGCAGCACCATCACCAGCGCATCGACCGACAGCGAGATGCCGACGACATCGGGGAAGACACTGCCCTTGAGATAGGCGAACAGCGCGCCGGCGACGCCCGCAACCGTGCCGGCGATGACAAAGGCCGTCCATTGCACCCGCTTGCCGTTGATGCCGATCGCCTCGCCACGCAGCGGCGAATCCCGCGTCGCCCGCAGCGCAAAACCAAACGGCGAAAAGATCGCCGTCCTCAAGCCCGCCACCATGAGCACGGCAATACCAAGCGCCAGCCAGTAGAAATGCGACGGGCTTGCCGCCCATTTTTCCGGCCAGACGCCCAAAATGCCGTTGTCGCCGCCGGTGACTTCGATCCATTGGAAGGCGACCGACCACACGATCTGCGCAAAGGCGAGCGTCAGCATCGCGAAATAGACGCCGGATAGCTGCACGGCGAAGAATCCGAATATCGCAGCACCGACAAGACCGAGCAGCGGTCCGATCAACAGGCAGGCGATCATCGGCAATCCCGCCAGCTTGGCGAGGAGCGCGACGCCATAGGCACCCAGGCCGAAATAGGCGGCATGGCCAAAGGACGCGAGCCCGCCGACGGACATCAGCCAATGTAGGCTGGCCGCCAAGATCGCGAAGATCGCAATTTCGGCCCCGACGGCGAGCGCGTAATTGCCGGCGAACAACGGCAGCGCCGCAGCCACAATGATGGCAGCGAGTGCAGCAAGACGTTCGCTTGAGGTCAGCGGACGCCAGGGGTTGACGGTGAGGCCCGGCGTGCGCCGCGCCGGCGCTTCCTGCTTGCCGAACAAGCCCCAGGGACGCACGATCAGCACGGCCGCCATCACCAGGAATACCAGGATGATGGAAATCTTCGGAAAGATTAGGATGCCGAAGGCGTTGAGCTCGGAGACCAGCACGGCGGCGACAAAGGCGCCGATGATGCTGCCGAGCCCGCCGATGACCACGACAACGAAGACATCGACAATGACACGCAGGTCCATGGCATGGT
>JAFAUV010000242.1 GCA_019243075.1 Bradyrhizobium sp. | reverse complement strand
CTCGCGATGAACTGCGCCTCGAGCTTCCGCGGGCTGCATGAGGCGGTCATCAACCACGGCGGCAATACCAAGCCCGAGATCATCACCTGTCCGCACGAGGAGATCGCGGTGCATATGGGGCAGGGCTACGCCAAGATCGAAGGCAAGCCGCTCGCCATGATCTGCCACGGTGTGGTCGGCCTGCAGCATGCGTCGATGGCGATGTACAACGCCTGGTGCGATCGCGTGCCGATCATCGTGATGGGCGGCAACATCATGGAAGCCAACAAGCGTGCGCCCGGCGCCGAATGGCCGCATTCCGCGATCGACCCGGCCGCGCTGACGCGTGACTTCGTCAAATGGGACGACCAGCCGGTCTCGCTGCAGCATTTTGCCGAGTCCGCGGTGCGCGCCTACAAGATTGCGACCACGCCGCCGATGGCGCCGGTGATGTTGTCGCTGGATGCGGAATTGCAGGAAAACCCGATCGAGAATCGCGACCTGCTGCGGATCCCGAAATTCACGCCGGCGACGCCGCCGCAGGGCGACGACGCGGCGCTGGCCGAGCTCGCCAAAATGCTGGTCGCCGCGGAAAATCCCGTGATCATCTGCGATCGCGTGGCGCGGACGCCGGCCGGCATGCCGCGGCTGGTCGAGCTTGCCGAAACCCTGCAATGCGCGGTGATCGACAATTACGGGCGGATGAATTTCCCCTCGCGGCATCCGCTGAACCAGTCGTTCCGCCGCTCGATCCTTGCCTCCACCGACCTCATCCTGGCGATGGAGGTCAACGATTTGTGGGGCACGCTCGCCGATTTCCACGACCGCATCGCGCGTTCCTCGGAGCCGCGCTACAAGAAGAGCGCCAAGATCGTCACGCTGGGCACACGCGGCCTCTATCTGAAGGCCAACTACCAGGATTTCGGCCGCTACCAGGAGACCGATCTCGACATCGCCGGCGATGCCGAAGCGAGCCTTCCGACCCTGATCGAGCAGGTCAAACGGCAGATCGACGAGGGCAAGAGGTCGGCGCTCGATGCGCGCGGCAAGAAGCTGGCGGCCGCCCATCTCGCCACCATCGACCAGGCGAGGTCGGCTGCCACCATCGGCTGGGACGCAAGCCCGATCACCACGGCAAGGCTCTGTGCCGAGCTCTATGGCCAGATCAAGGACGAGGACTGGTCCTTGGTCGGCACCTCGATCCGCCTGTCGTGGCCGCATCGCCTGTGGAATTTCGACAAGCCGCATCGATGGAACGGCGTCGCCGGCGGTGGCGGGGTGGGCTACACACTGCCGTCATCGCTGGGCGCTGCGCTCGCCAACAAGCGGCATGGCCGGCTGACGGTCGCAATCGGCGGCGACGGCGACTTCATGTTCGTGCCGTCGACCCTGTGGACGGCGGCGCATCACCGCATCCCCTTGCTCTACATCGTCCACAACAACCGCGCCTATCACCAGGAATACATGTACCTGCAGGCGATGGCGGCCCGCCACGGCCGCGGCATCACCAAGGCCGACATCGGCACCACCATCAAGGACCCTCTTGTCGACTATGCCACGGTCGCCAAGGGTTTTGGCGTCTATGCCGAAGGCCCGATCTCCGATCCGAGCCAGCTCGGCCCGGCGCTCCAGCGCGCGGTTGCCATGGTCAAGAGCGGCCAGCCGGCGCTGCTCGATGTCGTGATGGACCAGCGTTGAGGAGGGCTTTGATGTTCAGCCAACTCGCCTCGACCTGGATGCGCGGTGTGATGATCGCAGCCGTTGCTGCCATGATGGGCAGCTTCGCCGCGGCGCGGGCCGATGAGGCGCCGCCACCCGGCGATCCCGTCAACGGCAAGCGGCTCTATGTGGCCGACGGCTGTTTCGAATGCCACGGCCGCGCCGGGCAGGGCGGCAACTTCAACTATCAGACGCCGGCGCTCGCCAACATCGCGCTGCCGGTGGAGTCGTTCATCTCGTTCCTGCGCGAGGCGCCGAACGACATGCCCTCGTTCTCGGCGGAGGTGCTTTCGGACCAGGATGCGGCCGACATCCACGCTTTCCTGAGCTCGCTGCCGGGGCCGAAATCGCCCAAGGATTTTCCGTTGCTGAACCAGTGACGCGCGAAAAGCCTCAGCGCGGCACCGAGGGCGTGGAATTCTCCTGCAGGAATCTCGGACCGACGGTGCGGATCGGCCTGTTGGCGGCCGTCCCGCTGGTGGAGGCGTCCGCGGCAGGTGCGGCGGAATCGTCGGAGGCGGGGGCGGTGGCCTGCGTCGGCGGCGCGCCCTTCTTGGCCGGCTTCGCCGGCGGCTGCTGCTGCGCGCGCTGCTGCATCTTCCTGGCGCTTTCCTCGGTGACGATGATGTCGCCCTGCTGCGCGGCCTCGGCCTTGTCGTCGATCGATTTCAGCGCGTCCTGCCAGGTCTGGCCCGGCGCCTTGCAGGCGCAGGACGGATTGAACTCGGTGCGGAATTTGAACGCGTTCGGCAGCGCCGTGTAGGGCTGGCCGTTGACCGAGACGGCCTGGTTGATGTCCTCGCCGGGGTTGCGATAGGCGTAAAGCTCGGCCTCGGCCGCCGGGCACAGCGCCTTGCAGGATCTCTCGTCGTCCGCGAAGCGCGCTGGCGAGGTCGAGAACGAGATCGGAAAATAGCCGCCGTCGCAGGTGCGCACGCAGACGGTGCGATAGGCGCCCGACATCGTGCTCGGATCCGCGCCGGGAGACATGCCCGGATTGCTGTTGCCGCCGCCGAACAGATTGTTCAGGAAGCCGCCCGGCCCAAGCGCCGCCGCCGCGTTGGCATATTGCGGGCCGCAATTGTTCTGCGCGAGCGCAACCAGCACCGAGCGCCGCTGGTTGTCGCGGTCGGCACCGCCGAAGCCGCCGGTGCGCAGCCGCTCGAGATTGCTCGTGATCTGGTCGAGATTGGCGCGCATCTGCTGGATGCGGGTGTTGACCGGTCCGCATTGCGACGACTGCCCGCTGAACAGCGAGAAGAAGCCGGAGCTGTCGCAGCCCATGCGCTTGGCCTGCATGGTGACGCGGTCGAGCTCGGCCTGCTGCTGGGTCTGGGCATCCTGGTAGCGGCGAATCTGGTCGTCCCTTTGCGGATCGCCGCTGCCGCCGCGATCGATGGTCGCAAGCTGCGCTTCGAGGCGGGGGCAGATCGGATTGACGGCGGGCGGCGCGCCCTGCGGCGCCGGGCCGGCAGGCGGCGGGGGCTGAATGCCCGGTTGCATCTGCGCGGAAGCGGCCGAGCTCGCGAGCAAACTACCGAGCAGCGCGGCGCCAGCCAGGATTCGGCTAGAGGCAAAAAGGTTCAACGTTTCGGGCATGTATCCGGCCAACAGGGATTGCGCGGCTCGAGAGCCGGCGGCCGCCTCCCATAGCCGCTTCCGGCGGCAGCGTCACGTCGTTTCCGCGGCACCAAGGTGGCGGGAACCTTAAACCTCAGCGCTGACAGTAATTGCGACGTATTCGTCGCAGCCGCCATGCCGGCAACCGGCGCCGTCCTTCGGCACCGAACCGGTAATTTCCTCGGCCTCGACGCGGCGATAGGACGAGGCCTGGGCAAAATCGCGTGATTGGCAATAGGAGCGGGCGGCATGCGCGCCGCATCTGTCGCCCTTGGCCAGGCACTGGTCGACGCCATAACCGTCGGCGTGATTGGCGACGATGAACACCCGGGTTTCGGCGGAGGCTGCGGTGGCGGCGATGAGAAATGCAGTGGCCAGAAATGCCGAAATTCGCCGCATGAATCACCGGGAATGAGAGGGCCGCTCTCGTCAGATAGACCCGAAGGATTAATAATCATTAGCCATGGAGAGCCATGGCGGGGCGCATAACGCCGCCGAAGACGGCTTTTTCGAGGGAAGCGATCTTGACGCGGAGCCCTCCCTTGCCGCATGTTGCGCGCCATGAACGGTTTCCTCGCCATTTGCATCATTTGCGAGATTACGAGCTAGCGAACAGCTGGCTGAGGCCGTCTTTTCTCAGACATTGAGATCACCAGACGCCCGGCTGGCAAGCCACGGGTGGTCCATGGAATTGCGCCTATACGATACCCTGACCAGAGAGAAGCGGCCGTTTGTGCCGCTCGATGCGGGCAACGTGCGCATGTATGTGTGCGGCCCGACGGTCTACGACTTCGCCCATATCGGCAACGCGCGCCCCGTCATCGTCTTCGACGTGCTGTTTCGCCTGCTGCGCCATCTCTATGGCGAGAAGCACGTCACCTATGTCCGCAACATCACCGACGTCGACGACAAGATCAACGCCCGCGCGGCGCGGGATTTTCCAGGCCTGCCGCTGAACCAGGCGATCCGCAAGGTCACCGAAAAGACCGCGAACCAATTTCATGCCGATGTCGCGGCCTTGGGCTGCCTGCCGCCGACCTACGAGCCGCGCGCAACCGATTTCGTGCGGCCGCGCGTCGACGGCAAGGCCGACATGGTGACGCTGATCAAGGAGCTGATCGCGCGCGGCCATGCCTATGAAGCCGCTGGCGAAGTCTTGTTCGACACCCGGTCGATGCCGGACTATGGCGCGCTGTCGGGCCGCAAGCTCGAGGAGCAATTGGCCGGGGCGCGGGTCGCCGTCGATGCGCACAAGAAGAATCCGGCCGACTTCGTGCTGTGGAAGCAATCATCCGCCGACGAGCCCGGCTGGGAAAGCCCGTGGGGCAGGGGCCGGCCGGGCTGGCACATCGAATGCTCCGCGATGAGCGCCGCCTATCTCGGCGATGTCTTCGATATTCATGGCGGCGGCCTCGACCTGATCTTTCCGCATCATGAAAACGAGATCGCGCAATCGCGTTGCGCGCATGGCACGCGCACGATGGCCAATTATTGGCTGCACAATGAGTTCGTGCATGTCGAAGGCGCCAAGATGTCGAAGTCGCTTGGCAACTTCGTCACCATCAACGAGCTGCTGGCGGATTGGCCGGGTGAGGTGCTGCGCCTCAACATGCTGAAGACGCATTATCGCTCGCCGATCGACTGGACGCTGAAAAGCGTCGAGGACAGCGCGCGCACGCTCGACGATTGGTACAGGGTTGCCGCCGATGTGCACGACGGCAAGCTCTCGCAAGGTATTCTTGAGGCCCTGTCCGACGACCTCAATACGCCGCAGATGCTTGCCACCCTGCACGGTCTTCGGAACGGCGATCTCGGCGCGTTCGCAGCCTCGTTGCGTTTCCTCGGCTTCCTGTCCAAGAGCGCCGCGCAATGGGAGAGCCGCAAGCAAGAAGCCAGCGGCGTCGATGCCAGCCGCGTCAACGCCCTGATTGCCGACCGCACCGCGGCGCGGGCGCGCAGGGATTTCAAGGAATCCGACCGCATTCGCGACCAGCTGGCCGCGATGGGCGTCGCCATCAAGGATTCCAAGGAAGGCACCACCTGGGAGGTCGCGCGATGAGTGCGGCCGTCACCCCTGCGCTGCGGCCGTTCCTGCCGGCGGATACGCCGGTGCTGGCAGCGATCTTTACCGCGGCGGTCGAGGAGCTGACCGGCGATGATTACGATGAGGCGCAGCAGGAGGCCTGGGCCTCGGTCGCCGAGGACGAGGAAGAGTTCGGCAGGAAGCTCGCCGGCGAGCTGACACTGATCGCGACGGTGAACAATGCGCCGGTTGGTTTCGCCTCGCTCAGGGGCAACGACCATATCGACATGCTCTATGTGCATCCGGCGGCTGCCGGGCAGGGCGTGGCCTCGGCGCTGCTGAACGCGCTGGAGAAGCTTGCCGGCGGACGCGGCGCGAAAAATCTTACGGTCGATGCCAGCGACAACGCCCAGGATTTCTTCAGGAAGCGCGGCTATGTTGCCCTGCAGCGCAACAGCGTCACCATCAATGGCGAGTGGCTCGCCAACACCACCATGCACAAGCCTCTCGGCGGAGGTGAGAAATGAGCCGCGAACGCCTCTATCTCTTCGACACCACGCTGCGCGACGGCGCGCAGACCAATGGCGTCGACTTCACCCTCGCCGACAAGCGGGTGATATCAGGCATGCTCGACGAGCTCGGCATCGACTATGTCGAGGGCGGCTATCCCGGCGCCAATCCGACCGACACGGAATTCTTTTCCGCAAAGCCCGACTTCAATCACGCGCGCTTCACCGCCTTCGGCATGACGCGGCGCCCAGGGCGCTCGGTCTCCAATGATCCCGGCGTGGTGGGCCTGTTGGAGGCCAGGGCCGACGCGATCTGCTTCGTGGCAAAATCCTCCGCCTATCAGGTGCGGGTCGCGCTCGAGACCACCAAGGAGGAGAATCTGGCCTCCATCCGCGACAGCGTCACGGCTGCGAACAAGGCCGGCCGCGAGGTGATGCTCGACTGCGAGCATTTCTTCGACGGCTACAAGGAGAATGCGGAATTCGCGCTGGCCTGTGCCAGGACGGCCTACGAATCCGGCGCGCGCTGGGTGGTGCTCTGCGACACCAATGGCGGCACCATGCCACACGAGGTGGAAAGCATCGTCGCCGAGGTGACGAAGCATATTCCGGGCGCTCATCTCGGCATCCACGCCCATAACGACACCGAGCAGGCGGTCGCCAATTCGCTCGCGGCGGTGCGCGCCGGCGTGCGGCAGATCCAGGGCACCCTGAACGGGCTCGGCGAGCGCTGCGGCAATGCCAATCTCTGCTCGCTGATCCCGACGCTGAAGCTGAAGCGGGAATTTGCCGATCGCTTCGAGATCCGGGTGTCCGACAAGAACATGGCGAAGCTGACCAAGCTGTCGCGCACGCTCGACGATATGCTGAACCGTGCTCCGAACCGCCACGCGCCTTATGTCGGCGAAAGCGCCTTCGTCACCAAGACCGGCATTCATGCATCCGCGATGCTGAAAGACCCGCAGACCTATGAGCATGTCGCGCCGGCTGCGGTCGGCAACCATCGCAAGGTGCTGGTGTCGGACCAGGCCGGACGTTCCAACGTGATCGCCGAACTCGACCGCGCTGGCATTGCCTACGACAAGAGCGACCCGAAGCTGGCGCGCCTCGTCGAGGAGTTGAAGGAGCGCGAGGCCGCGGGCTTTGCCTATGAGTCCGCCAACGCCTCGTTCGATCTGCTGGCGCGCCGCACCCTCGGCAAGGTGCCGGAATATTTCCGGGTCGAGCAGTTCGACGTCAATGTCGAGCAGCGCTACAACGCCAATGGCCGGCGCGTCACGGTCGCGCTCGCGGTGGTGAAGGTCGATGTCGCCGGCGAGCGCCTGATCTCGGCGGCCGAAGGCAACGGCCCGGTCAATGCGCTCGATGTCGCGCTGCGCAAGGATCTCGGCAAGTACCAGAAATATATCGAGGGCCTGAAGCTGATCGACTACCGCGTCCGTATCCTCAATGGCGGCACGGAGGCGATCACGCGCGTGCTGATCGAGAGCGAGGACGAGGCCGGCGAGCACTGGACCACGGTCGGCGTCTCGCCAAACATCATCGACGCCTCGTTCCAGGCATTGATGGATTCGGTGATCTACAAGCTGGTGAAATCAGGCGCGCCGGCTTGAGGCAGACATCGTCATTGCGAGCGAAACGAGGCAATCCATAGGCGACATGACGCATAGATGATTGCTACGTCGCTTCGCTCCTCGCAATGACGGCGGAGGGAGCAAACCATGATCGATCACGTCTCGGTCGGCGTCGCCGATCTCGAGCGCGCCGCGCGCTTCTACCAGGCGGCACTCGCGGTGCTTGGTCTCTCGCGCCTTGTGACGCGCCCGGCGACGATCGGGTTCGGCAAGGCCTACCCGGAGTTCTGGATCAATCTGCGCACCGATATGAGCAAGGTGCCGCACGAGAGCGGCACGCATATCTGTCTGCGCGCCAGGACGACGGCCGAGGTCGACGCCTTCCACGCTGCGGCGCTCGGCCACGGCGGCAGGTCCGACGGTGCGCCCGGACTGCGGCCACATGACCGCGTGAAGTATTACGCGGCATTCGTGCTCGATCCCGACGGCAACCGCATCGAGGCGGTGACGTTTCTGCAAAGCTGAAACGGGCTATAGCCTTCGCGCCACTTCGGGCGCCATTTGCATGGCCTCGTCCGGCACATTTGCGGCCGCGGCGCGGATGCGGGGCAGGATGTCCTCGACCCGCTCGGCCTTCAGAATGTCGACGCCCATGCCGGGTCGGATGAATTGCGTGGCGCGCATATGCGTCATCAGCGCGAGCAGGGGCTCCCAGAACGCATCGATATTGGCCAGCAATATCGGCTTCGAGTGCCGACCGAGCTGCTGCCAGGTCATTTGCTCGACCAGCTCTTCCAGCGTGCCGATGCCGCCGGGCAGGGCCACGAACGCGTCCGAGCGCTCGAACATCAGACGCTTGCGCTCGTGCATATCGGGCGTGACCACCAGCTCCTGCACACGGGTCAGCATTCGCTCCCGCGAGTTCAAGAATTCCGGAATGATGCCGGTGACGCTGCCGCCGTGGTCGAGCACACCGTTGGCCACCGCGCCCATCAATCCGTTCGAGCCGCCGCCATAGACCAGGCGGATGCCGCTCTCGGCCAGGATCTTGCCGAAGGCCGCGGCGGCTTCAATGAAGCGGGGATTGGTACCGGGACTGGAACCGCAATAAACGCAGATCGTCTTGATTTTGTTCATGCCGGTCATGTGGCACTGCAGCGTAAAGGGCGTCAAGCCGGTGTCGGTGTCGGGAGGCAACGGAATTTAGCTGTAAATACCTGCGATTCGCGAAGGATTTGCTGGGCCCGAGGGTGCAACAGGCAATCAAATCCTCTATATGACCCACCATCCAGATGAAAAAAGCAGCAGCCGCTCCTAGCGCTCTCCAGGCTCCTCCGATGGTCCCTTCTCACTCGTCTCCACCGGCCGGTGAAGCGCATCAGGCGCGCTCGTCCGCCGAGCAGGCGACCTTGGCCGGCACCTTGGTCCATCTCTGGCCCTATATCTGGCCGAGTGACCGCACCGACCTGAAGATGCGAGTGCTGTGGTCGATCGTGCTGCTGCTCGTGGCCAAGCTCGCGACATTGGCGGTGCCCTTCACCTTCAAATGGGCGACCGATGCCTTGGGCGGAAAAGGCTCGGCGCCGGCCGATGCCTCGAACTGGAAGCTGTGGTTGCTGGCTTCGCCCTTGCTGCTGACCGCCGGCTATGGCGGCCTGCGCGTGCTGATGGCCGTGCTGACGCAATGGCGCGACGGTATCTTTGCCCGCGTGGCGATGCATGCGGTGCGCAAGCTCGCCACCATCACCTTCATCCACATGCACGAATTGTCGCTGCGCTTTCATCTGGAGCGCAAGACCGGCGGGCTGACGCGGGTGCTCGAGCGCGGCCGCAATGGCATCGAGACCATCGTGCGCCTGGTGATCCTGCAATTGATCCCGACCATCGTCGAGGTCTCGCTGTTGATGGGCGTGCTGCTCTGGCAGTTCGACTGGCGCTATGTGCTGGCGACGCTGGCGATGGTCGTGGTGTTCATGTCTTTCACCTATTTTGCCACCACGTGGCGGCTCGGCATCCGCCGCAAGATGAACGATTCGGATACGGATGCGAACACCAAGGCGATCGATTCGCTCCTCAACTACGAGACCGTGAAATATTTCGGCGCCGAGGAACGGGAGGCGATGCGCTACGACCGCTCGATGGAGCGCTACGAGCAGGCCAGCGTGAAAACCTACACCTCGCTCACTTTGCTCAATGCCGGGCAGGCGGTGATCTTCACGCTCGGGCTGACCGCGACCATGCTGATGTGCGCGGTCGGCGTGCGCAATGGCCGCAACACCGTCGGCGACTTCGTCATGATCAATGCCATGATGATCCAGCTCTACCAGCCGCTGAATTTCATGGGAATGCTCTACAACGGCATCAAGCAGTCGGTCGTCGATATCGAGAAGCTGTTCGAGGTGCTGGCGCACGAAGCCGAGGTCAAGGACATGCCCGGCGCCAGGTCGCTGGTGGTGACATCCGGCCTCGTCCGTTTCGACGATGTGCGCTTTGCCTATGAGCCGGCGCGGCCGATCCTGAAAGGTCTCAGCTTCGAGGTGCCGGCCGGCAAGACGGTCGCGATCGTCGGGCCCTCCGGCGCGGGCAAGTCGACCATCTCGCGGCTCCTGTTCCGCCTCTATGATGTCTCGAGCGGGTCGATCAGCATCGACGGGCAGGATATCCGCGACGTCACGCAGTCCTCGCTGCGCGCGGCGATCGGCATGGTGCCGCAGGACACCGTGCTGTTCAACGACACCATCCGCTACAACATCCGCTACGGCCGCTGGAACGCCGGCGATGCCGAGGTCGAGCGCGCCGCGCAACTCGCGCAGATCGACGGCTTGATCCGGATGGCGCCGAAGGGTTACGAGACGCAGGTCGGCGAGCGCGGCCTGAAATTGTCCGGCGGCGAGAAGCAGCGCGTCGCGATCGCGCGCACGGTCTTGAAGGCGCCGCCGATCCTGGTGCTGGACGAGGCGACCTCGGCGCTCGACAGCCACACCGAGCACGAGATCCAGGAGGCGCTGGACCGCGTCTCGCGCAACCGCACCTCGCTCGTGATCGCGCACCGCCTCTCCACCATCGTCGCGGCCGACGAGATCATCGTGCTGGAGGGCGGCCGCATCGCCGAGCGCGGCACCCATGGCGAACTGCTGGCCAAGGGCGGGCTCTATGCCAGCATGTGGAACCGGCAGCGCGAGGCCGAGGCAGCGCGCGAGCGGCTGGCGCTGGTCGACGACGAGAACGAGGCGCCGAGCCGCCTGCCGCCGCTCGACGATGCGATTGCGAGCGCGGCCGAATAGGCTCCGCCAGCGCATTGCCTGCGCGGCGCAGGCCGCGTAAAAGCGTGCTCCGCCCGAAGTTGCGATCAGCGAGTTTTGATGTCCATTTCCAATTCGATCCGCGCGCAGATTCCGCCGATCCATCCCGAGGGCTATCCGTTCATCGGCGGCTTTGCGCTGGCGAGCCTGATCCTGTTCTGGATGTGGACGCCGCTGGGCTGGATCGGCACCATCCTGACCGTGTGGTGCGCGCTGTTCTTCCGCGATCCCGTGCGCGTCACGCCGGTGCGGGAGGGCATCGTGGTGTCGCCGGCCGACGGCCGCGTCTCCATGATCACCTATGCGATCCCGCCGGCGGAGCTTGGGCTCGGCGACCGGCCGCTGCCGCGGATCTCGGTCTTCATGAGCGTATTCAACTGCCATGTGAACCGCGCCCCGGTCGCCGGCCGCATCGACCGCATCGCCTACCGTCCCGGCACCTTCATCAATGCCGAGCTCGACAAGGCAAGCGAGGACAACGAGCGCAATTCGCTCGCCATCACCTCGCCGCAGGGGCGCATCGGCGTGGTCCAGATCGCGGGCCTGGTGGCACGGCGCATCGTCTGCTTTGTCAGGGAAGGCCAGGCGATCGGCGCGGGCGAGCGTTTCGGGCTGATCCGTTTCGGCTCGCGCCTCGACGTCTATCTGCCCGACGGTACCCACGCGCTGGTTTCAGAAGGCCAGACCGCGATCGCCGGCGAGACGATTCTGGCCGATTTCGCCCTCCGCGACGAGAACAGGACGTTCCGCACCAATTAACCAATCGCGGGCCATTGGTCCGGCCGGCGGGCCGATGGCATAAGCGCGTTCCGCTTGTTATATTGGCTGCATGTTCGAGCCCCGCTACCGCTACGCCGAATTGCGCCGCCGCCGGTTTCGTCCGATCCCGGTGCGGATGCTGGTGCCCAACGTCATCACGTTGCTCGCGATCTGCGCCGGGCTGACGGCGATCCGGCTCTCGACCGAGGGGCGGATGGAGCTTGCGGTCGCCGCCATCGTGTTCGCCGCCGTGCTCGACGGCATCGACGGTCGCGTCGCCCGCATGATCAAGGGCCAGTCGAAATTCGGTGCCGAGCTCGACAGCCTCGCCGACTTCGTCAATTTCGGCGTCGCGCCCGGCCTGATCCTGTATTTCTGGCAGCTCCATGAGCTGCATGACGGCGGCTGGATCGCCGCGATGGTGTTTGCGATCTCGGGCGGCCTGCGGCTGGCGCGCTTCAACGCCTCGATGGATGATCCGAACAGGCCGCCGTTCGCCTCCAACTACTTCACCGGCGTGCCCGCACCCGCGGGCGCGGTGACGGCGCTGCTGCCGGTCTATCTGGCGTTCCTCGGCGTGTTCAAGCCACCGGCGCTGCTGACGGCGGTCTATACGCTCCTGATCGCGTTTTTGATGGTGTCGCGGCTGCCGGTGTTTTCGGGCAAGAGCGTGCGCATGCGCGTGCCGCCCGAGCTGGTGCTGCCGGCGTTCGTCTCCGTGATCTTCTTCATCGCGCTTCTGATCGGCTATCCCTGGCACATCCTCTCGGCCGGCTCCCTCATCTATCTCCTGAGCCTGCCGCTGGGCTGGAAATCCTACCGCGACCAGAAGCGCGCCTATGAGACGGCCAATGCGCCGGCTCCCGCCGCCGCAACGGCGGCGCCCGCGCCCTCACTGACGTCGCCGGTGGTCGATGCTGCGCAGGAAGAGCGGCCGGGACGGCTGCACTGAGTTCAAGTCCGTCGGCGCACTGGCTTGCTGCCGTCAGCCGTGGCGCCATCCGCTATTTTCAGAGCCGTCATCTGGCGCTGACCGGCTTCCGGAGCCTCTCTGCCCTGAAGTCGCTACCGCTCGTCCGGTCGACTGCGGCGCGGACCGCATGAATGATTAACCAAGATTCGCAGTGAGCGGGCCCGGCGGCCAATTCCGTGAACCTCGCGTTTGCGGTTTGCCACCAACATCCGCCCGCTCCTGCGTGTCGTCACCGACACGCAATGGATAAAGC
>JAFAUV010000210.1 GCA_019243075.1 Bradyrhizobium sp. | reverse complement strand
AACGCGACGTGCCGCGTGTCGTATCCCATCGCCGCCAGCCCCGCATACGACCACGCGCCCGTCTGGTCGCCGAGACGATACACCACCGTGTCGATGAAGCTTTTCGCCTTGTAGCGATCCTCGCGCGGCAGCACCGTGAACAGGATCTCGCGCGTCGGCCGCGCGATGGCAAAATTGCCGGCGCGACGGATCATCTGAAACGCCACGACCGAGGCGAGCGACGGCAGGAGCGCGACGGCGCCGAACCCGACCACGCTCGCGGCCGGCAGCATCGACAGCGTGTTGCCGACGCCGAACCATCCGAGAATGCGGCCGGTGAGGAAGAGCTGGATCGCCAGCGTCAGGATGTTCACGCCGAGATCGACGGAGGCGAAGAATTGGGTCTGGGCGGCCCGGCTCGCAAAGGCGTGGCTGACCACGGCCGCCTGCTGGAAATACAGGAATGTCGAGGTCACCGCATAGAGCAGCAGGAACAGGCTGACATTGAGCAGGTAGCTCGACGCCAGCGCGTCGCGAAAGCCCGCCAACAGCGTGCCGCCGACCGGCCTTTCTCCATCCCGCTCGGCCTGCGGCCGCTCCGACAGCGCCGCCGACAGCAGCGAAAGCCGGCGGACGCAGAATACCGCGACCTCGATCATGACGGCCGAGCCGATCATCAGATAGGCCGGCGCCATGTGCTCGACCGTCGATACCGTGAAGGCCGAGCCCGCGATGGCGCCGAGGGTGGCGCCCGCCGCGATGAAGCCGAACAGGCGCTTGCCCTGCTCCGCCGTGAAGACGTCGACGATCATCTGCCAGAAAATCGAGACGACGAACAGGTTGAACACCGAGGTCCAGATGAAGAAGATGCGGCCGATCCAGATCGTCTGTTCGGGCGTCGCCAGATACAGCGCCAGCGCGAACAGCAGGATATTTACGGCAAAGAAGCGGTACGAGATCGCGATGAATTTTTCGCGGGGAAAGGTTTTGACGAGATAGGAGAACGGAAGGTTGAGCACGAGCATGCCGAGCAGGGTGCCCGTGAACAGCCATTGCAGATTGTTCACCCCGCCCGCCACGCCCATCTGGTCGCGGATCGGCCGCAGGATGTAATAGGACGACAGCAGCGAGAAAATATAGAGCCAGGCCCAGGCCAGCGCCGGCGCCTCGCTGGGCCTGACCTCGATGATCCTGTTCAGAACACGATGGAAGGCAGAGTCGGAGCGTTGCGGCGCATCTGCGAATGCCATTCAGGATTTCCTTGTCTCTATTTCAGCGCATCGGCCTTTTGGCGCATTTCCGGGGCCGTGAGCTGAACGCCGTAAAGGGGCGCCCCTTGCTGGAAATCCTTGGCGCGGGCCAACCCGCCAATGACGACCGGATCGAAGCCGGCATCGTGCACCAGCGTGGAGGCGATCGTCAGCGCTTCCTTGTCGTCGCCGGCGATCGGAATGGCCATGCGATCGCCGGGGCGGTTGGCCTCCGAGGCGAAGTATTTGTAGCTCATGCTGTTGAACGCCCGCACGATCCGCGCGCCCGGCAGATATTTGGCCGAGGTCACGCCGATGCCTTCCTCCTTGGCCTCGGTGGCCAGTTCGCTGCCGTCGCGCCGTTCCGTGGCGTTGCCGGCGTCGAGCACGACCTTGCCGGAAAGCTTGCTGCCATAGTCCTTGCCGATCTGCGGATAGGCCATGTAGGGCACGGCAATGAAGACGACGTCGCCGAAATCGATGGCTTCGGCAACCGTGCCCGACTTCGCCAGGCTGCCGAGCCCTTGCACCATGGCCGTCAACTCGTCCGGATGACGGGAGGAGAACAGCACGGGATGCCCGGCTTTCACCCAGAGCGAGCCGACCGTGCTGCCGATATGTCCCGCGCCGATGATGCCGATCTTCAGGGGAGCGTTGTCGGCGAGCGCGCGGCGCGCGGCGCTGGAGGCGGCGAAAGCCAGCCCGGCGACTGCGCCGGCACGCAGCAGGGATCGGCGATCGAGGCGGATGCGGTCGGCGTCGGACATGGTTGCATCTCTCCAGTTCTTTTGCGCTGCACGATATGCTCAACAACAATCCGCAATGCGATTTATTCAATCATTCAATGGCTGCCCGCCTCGATCACGTCAACGTCATCCGCCCTCACAGCGCGGCGAAGAAATCGATCATCGCCTGGCGCTGCTTCGCATCCGGAAAGCGACCGCGCCCGGCGCTGACATTGTCGGCCAAATGGACGGGATTGGTGGTGCCGGGAATGACGGCCGTCACGGCCTCGTGACCGAGCAGAAACTTCAGGAAGAACTGCGGCCAGGTCGTCGCGTCGAAATCCCGGGCCCATTCCGGAACGCTCTTGCCGCGCACGGCTGCGAACACCGAGCTGCGTCCATAGGGCAGGGCCGTGAGGACTGCCGCTCCGGCGTCGCGCGCGGCGGGAAGCAGGCGCTTTTCCGCCGTCCGGTCGGCGAGTGAATAATCGACCTGAAAGAAATCGGGTTTCTCCCGGCGAATGACGGCTTCGGCGGCGTCATAATCGCCCTTGAACGTTGTCGTGACTCCGACATAGCGGCAAAGGCCCTGCGCTTTCCACTCGCGGAACGGGGCCAGGTCCTGGTGCGGGTTCTGCACATTGTGCAATTGCAGCAGGTCGGCCTGCCGGTAGCGCAACCGCTCCAGCGAATGACGGAATTCGGCAAGCCCGCCCTTGCGGCTGCCGTCCTCGATCTTGGTGGCGAGAAACACCCTGGCGCGGTCCTGATCGGACAACAGATCACCCAGCACGCTTTCGGCTTCGCCATAGGACGACGCCGTGTCGATCAGCTTGCAACCCTGCGCCAGGAGACCGTCGATCACTTGCTTCAGCCTGTCCCGGTCCGCGCCTTGCGGACGGCTCTGGAAATCATTGGCCGTGCCGAGCCCGATCACCGGAATGGGTTCACCCGAATGCGGGATCGCCTTGGTCGCAACCGGGGAATCCACTCGCGAATCTCCCTGCGCGGCCGCCGGTCTTGCGCCGTTCAGGAGCCGCAACGCCACGGCTGCGGTGGCGCCTCGCATGAAGTCGCGCCGTGAGAATGCCCCGTTCGGGGAGAGGCTCGCACGCATCGATCGACCTCCGGCGGTCCTGAGAGCTCGGAAAGAACGTTTTCACCGGGCGCAAAACCGCAATCCAGCAAAGAAATCGTGATCAAAATGACGAGAGCGAATACCGACAATCGCGATGACATGCTGTCGCGCCACGAGTTGGGCGAAGTGATTTGCCCGACGGGGCAGCTTCTCGCAACTCGCGTCAAGCCCCCGGGGCCAAAATATTTCGCTTTTTCAGAAGCGCAAATCAGGTGTAATTTGCGCCCATCCCGCCTTGAGCAGGGGCGTATCGCGATCGTCACGGAACGTAAGGCGGGAGGCGATGGACGCGGGCGGCGCGCAAGACGAGCGCGCGGCAGGCGGACGGCAAAAGCGCGTGGTCCTGGCCCCCCGACGCTGGGGTCAACCTTTGGGGCTCAAAAGCCCCGAGGGGACGGGGGCTAAAAAGCCCGGTACCCCGAGGAGAGCGCGCCATAAGCCGAAAACCATTGCGCAGGGAGTGTCGGATCGTTTCGACGTACCTGTGATGACTTGCGTGCGTTCTTTCCACCCATTTGCACGCAAGACTGCGGGTGCGGTGAGCATCCGGCATTCCCTGCGCCCTCCGTTTTTTCGAGGGCGATGGCCGTGGCAGGACTCGGGCACATCGTGCCGCGGGAATGCTTTCGCTCGTCTTGCGAGCCAACCGGTCCGCGCAAGGCGCCGTCCCATGACAGGCTCCGCAAAACTGGCTCCACAAGGGCGATGACCGCTTCGGTGAAATAGCAATGAGAGGCGGGATTTTGAATCAGAAGCAAATGGCCAGTCCTACCGGTTAAGCATAAGATTGCGCGCGGGGCACCCGATCGCACGAAAAACCGGAAGGAGGAATCCCATGTATGCCGCCATTCGCCAGGCCAAGGCCAAGACCGGCACCGCGGAGGAACTCGCGCGCCGGATCAAGGAAGGCGCCATTCCGATCATCAGCGATGTCGAAGGTTTCAAGGCCTATTACGTCGTCTATGCCGGCGACGACACCGTGACCGCGATCAGCCTCTTCAACAATTTCGCGGGCGCCGAGGAGGCCAACCGGCGGGCGCTGGCCTGGATCGAGCAGGAGCTTTCGCCGCTGTTGGCCAGCCCGGCGAGCGCGGTCGCAGGCCCGGTGATCGTGCACACGCTGGCATGAGCAGCGAAGTCGCAGGGAGGACGCAGAATATTACGCCAGCAGCACCGCATCCGCGCCGTTGACCGCCTCCGCGGAGTCCGTGACCGTCTTCTCCAGCGAACCCGCCTGCACGGTGACGTTTTCCGCGAAGAACCGCGCCAGCGTGACGTAACGTTCGCCGTCGCCATGGCTCTTGGCGGCGAGCGCCTCGCCGGCGAGCATGCAGCCGCCGAGCGTGGCGCCGAACAGGCGAAGGTAGGGCGTCGCGCCCGCGAGCGCGTCGTTCGGCCGGGTGCCGACCCGATCGAGCAGCCAGCGGCTGGCGCGCTGCAGCGCGCCGAGCGCATCGCGCAGTTTCGCAGCCGTGGTGCCGAAGGCGGGATCGTTGGAGCCCTCGACCTGCTTCACCGTCGCATCGAGCTCGGCGAGCAGCGCCCAGACCGAGGCACCGCCACTGGCCGCGAGCTTGCGCGTCACGAGGTCGATCGACTGAATGCCGTTGGTGCCCTCGTAGATCGAGGTGATGCGGGCGTCGCGATAATGCTGCGCGGCGCCGGTCTCCTCGATGAAACCCATGCCGCCATGCACCTGCACGCCGAGATAGGCGACCTCGTTGCCGATGTCGGTGGCAAAGGCCTTGGCGATCGGCGTGAGCAGCGCGCCGCGCGCGGCGGCATCGGCGCGCACCTTGGCGTCGCTGGCGCGCACGGCAATGTCGAGCGCAACGGCGGTGGCATAGCAGATCGAACGCGCGGCGGCCGTCATCGCGCGCATCTGGAGCAGCATGCGCTTGACGTCGGGATGCACGATGATGGCATCCGAGCCGCGGCCGTTCTTGCCGACCGCCTTGCCCTGCTTGCGCTCCTGCGCATAGGCCAGGGCCTGCTGGTAAGCGCGGTCGGCGAGGCCGACGCCTTCGAGGCCGACGCCCAGGCGGGCCTGGTTCATCATGGTGAACATGCAGCGCATGCCCTGGTTCTCCTCGCCGATCAGGTAGCCGATCGCGCCGCCATGATCGCCCATGGTCATGGTGCAGGTGGGGGAGGCGTGCATGCCGAGCTTGTGCTCGACGCCGGAGGCATGAATGTCATTGCGCTGCCCCAGCGAGCCGTCGGCATTGACCAGGAATTTCGGGATCAGGAACAGCGAGATTCCCTTGGTGCCGGCGGGCGCGTCGGGCAGGCGGGCCAGCACGAAATGCACGATGTTATCGGTCATGTCGTGCTCGCCATAGGTGATGAAGATTTTCGTGCCCTTGATGCGGTAGGTGCCGTCCGCCTGTTTCTCGGCGCGGGTGCGCAGCGCACCGACATCGGAGCCGGCCTGCGGCTCGGTGAGCTGCATGGTGCCGGTCCATTCGCCGGTGACGAGCTTTTCGAGGTAGACGTGCTTCAATTCGTCCGAGCCGTGGGCATCGAGCGCCTCGATGGCGGAGAGCGTGAGCAGCGGGCACAGGCCGAAGGCGACGTTCGAGGCGCTCCAGATCTCGGTGCAGGCGGCGTTGATCGCGAGCGGCAGGCCCTGGCCGCCGAAGGCTTCGGGACCGGACACCGCGTTCCAGCCGCCGTCCGTCCAGCGCCTGTAGGCATCGGGCCAGCCCGGCGCGGTCGTGACCTTGTTCGCCTCGAGCTTGATGCCGTGCTCGTCGCCGACGCGGTTGAGCGGGGCCAAGACGTCGGCTGCGAACTTGCCGGCTTCCTCCAGCACGGCGGCGGTGATGTCGGCATCGAAATCGCCGTAGTGGCCGGCTTCGATGGCGGCCTTCAGGCCGGCGCCGTGGTTGAGCGCAAGCAGCATGTCGTTGATCGGCGCGCGGTAGGTCATGGCGTCACTCCCGATGATGGTTGCCGTCTTCCCACGAAATCAGACGTGCCTCAACTGCCGGGAGCGCCGGTGGGGCTATCGGACGCCCCCGCCCGGACAGGGGGCGGAAGGGGGCGCAAGGCACGAATTTTTACCGTTGGCGTGTTGAAATGGCCACCTTCCCTCTATAGACCGGCGTCGGGGCCCGGAAGCCCGGGGACAACGGGTTCTTCCGCCGTTCCCTGCAACGGCCTATTGGGGCGTAGCCAAGCGGTAAGGCAGCGGATTTTGATTCCGCCATTCGGAGGTTCGATCCCTCCCGCCCCAGCCAGTCCGGCGATTGAACGCTTATGTTTCGTTCTTCAGCTGCCTTTCTCGCGCGATCTGCTCGGCCAGCGTCTCGCTGCGGCGCTCCCGATAACGATAAACGACGAAAGTCAGGACGAGCGCGACCAGGACCACGCAAGCTCCGGCGAGATCCGCCCCGTCGAGTGCCATCGTACATCCTTGACAGATAGTCTGCATTGCGGCCGCCAACGTATGTCGAATGCCAAGAGTGATTCAACGTGTCGTCGGATGAGCACGTCGAAAAAGATGATTATTCTGAAAAGATATGGCGATACAGTTCATGCATTTCCAAAGGCTGCTGATCGCGCAAATTCGAAACCACGTGGTTTGCCGGCGGGGCCCTGTCGGCGGATAGAGCGCTGGCCGCACGTCTGAACTGCCCCCTGAAGGCAACCGTTGTGGTGTGATCGTGTCGAACAGAAGATTCGTTTTCTTGTCCGCGGGTAATATGAAAACACCCACCTGCCGTTTCGTCATAGAATGATGCTCGGCCATCAAACGATGACTCCGCGTCCGCAAGGCTCGCCCATTCGAGCGGCGATTCCGCCATGCGCTTGCGAATTCAAGTCCCGAGGTAAAAAATGAGCAACCAACAGTCCTCACGCGCCATCCGCATTTCTCCGAACCCTCCCGTTTTCGATCTACCGATCCTGGTCGCGCTGGAGCATGGCTTGTTCGAAAAGGCGGGGCTGAACGTCGATTATGCCGCGAAGTATTCCGATCACGACGCTCTGGAGAAAGATGTTCTGAAACGTCAGAAGGAAGCGCTGTTCGAGCAGCAGTCCGCCGAGACCTTCAATGTGTGCGAATGGGGCGGTATCGATCGTCTCGAGCGTGGTGCGGGTCGCGGCAAGATCGCGGCGCTGCGGCCTGCCATCGCGGCCCAGGCGATCGTGACCTTCGATCCGCTGCTGCAGTCGCCCCGCGATCTCGCCGGCGTCACCATTGGCGTCAACGAATTCACCGGCTCCCACTATACGACGGTCGGGCTGCTCGAAGGCGCGATCGGAAAGAGCGCGGTGGTGCTGACTCACATTGGAGCTCCTGAAGTACGTCTGGCGGCGCTAAAATCCGGGCAGGTCCGCGCCGTGACCGTGATGGAGCCGTTCATCAGCCTGGCGCTGAAGCAGGGGGCGCACCTGGTCGCGCTGACGTTCTACCGCGGGGCCGAAGTTGTCTCGCCAGATCTGGCGCCCGATCAAATCGAGACGTACTTCCAGGTGCTCGATCAGGCCGTAGACCGCATCAACGCGGATTTCCGCAAGTACACGCACTACATCACCGCAACCGCAAGCGACGAGATTTCTCCCGAGGAACTGGACGCGCGCTTTATTCGCTATGCTCATGTGCAGCGCTATACCGAGAAGCTGTTCGCTCCAGCCTATGATTGGATGAAGGAGCGCGGCTTCAGCGAGGGCAGGAACTCGCACGGCTCGCTCGTGCTGTCGTAGATCGCCGGATTTCACCGGACAGATGATGGCGGTGCCGGTCAGGTCGCGCCAGGCCGGCCGCAATGGCTAGCCGACGTCCGAAAGATCGAACCATGTTGCTTCGCCCGTCTGAAGGCCGAAACGTAGCGCGCAACCGGACCCGCCGCGCCGCCTTGGGGCTGATGGCGGCCGGCATCGCCGGCCCGGTGATGCTCGCTCGTGCGGCTGCGGAATCGCAATTGCCGGTTCGGATGACGCTGTCGACACCTGGAAGCGCTGGCTCGATCTGGCGATCGGCCATCGCTCGGCTCGATTCCGCCTTGCTCTCCGACATCGATCTGCAATGGGTGCTGGGCGATCCGGGACAGGTGCAGGTTCAGCTCACCGCGGGCGCGCTGGACGTCGGTGTGTTCGGCGCGATCGGCCTGGCGACGATAGCCCGGAAGGGCAGTGACATCGTTTTGTTCGGTCCGGCTCTCAACAATCATGGCCGCGTCATTGTGCGCGCGGACAGCCCCTACCAGAAGCTATCCGATCTCGTCGGCAAGCGGATCGCCACCCAGCCGCAGACCACCGAGACCTATCAGCAGGCGCGCGTCGCTCTGTCGCTCATCGGGCTCGACATGGATCGCGACTTCGAGCTTATCTTTGGTCCTCCCATGGCGAGCCTTGCGCTCTTCAATCGCGGCGATGTCGACGCGGTCATCGTCGTCGAGCCGACCGCCACACGGGCGATCGGCGCCGGGGCGCGTGAACTCGCGCGAATCTCCGATGTGTGGAAGCAGGCGAATGGCGAGGCGGCCGTGCCGTTCCTGGTCGGTCTCGCCGCGAGACGGAGCTGGATCGATGCAAACCGTGCGGTTGCGACATCGCTCGCTCGCGTCTTCGCGGCCGCAAACGACAGCGTCAACCGCAATCCGCAATTATTCGTCGAATTTCATGAACAGATGGGATTGCGCGGCAATGAAGCTGCAGCGATCGCGCTTTTGCCCTCGCGATTGGCGGATGTTTATCCGTCGGTCTGGGACGAGACCGTATGGAAGGCGATCGACCAGCAGACGGAGATCGCCGTGAAGCTGGGGCTGCTGGAGGCCGCTCCGAAGCGCCGGCTCTACGACGGCGTCGCGCTCGGGAAGGTGTGATGACGGAGGTCGTTCACTCGCGGCCGCAAGACGGGCGAGATGAGGTGCACGGCGCGAAGCCGGGCTCGGTCGTCCGCAGGATAGGTCGGCGGCTTCTTCCGTCGGCCTTGTTCTGCGTTCTCGTGCTCTCGCTGTGGGAGGCGATGGCGCGGGCCATGGCCAGTCCGCTGGTCCCCGTCGTCGGCGAAATTGCCCAGGAGATTGAGCGCATCGTGACCGGCGGCCTCGCATTTCGGCAGATCGCGATCACGCTTGGCCGTATCCTTCTGGGCTTTGGCGCCGCGTTCGTCGTGTCGCTGCTTGTCGGGATCGCAGCTGCGCGCAGCGATTTCGTCCGCCGCTTCTTCGATCCGGCGATCGTCCTCGGGCTGACCGTGCCGGGTCTCGTATGGGCGCTGCTCTGCGTCATCTGGTTCGGCATCGGTCTTGCCACGCCGGTGGTGTCGATTGCGCTCGGCGTCGCGCCGGCGATGGTGTTGTACGTGATCCAGGGCGTCAACGCCGTTGATCCCGAGATCATCGAAATGGCTCATCTGTTTCGCTTGAGGCCGCGCGACACGCTGCTCCACATCTGGATGCCGGCGCTGATTCCGTATCTCATCGGCGGTTCCCGGGTCGGGCTGTCGCTGGCGTGGAAGGTGATCGTGCTGGTCGAGCTGTTCGGCCTGTCCAACGGAGTCGGCTATCAGCTCAACTCGGAGTTCAGCTCGCAGAACGTTGCCGGCGTTCTGGCATGGACCATTGTCTTCTGGCTGGTGATGATCTTCATCGAATACGGCGTGTTGCAGACGCTCGAGCGATACGCCACGATCTGGCGGCGCGCGACGCGACCATGAGTTCGACCATTACATTCACCAATATTGGGAAGAGCTTCGTCCATTCGCGAAGCGGCCGCCGCGATACCATCTTGCGCGGGTTCAATCTCGTCATCAATCCGGGTGAACTCGTCGCCTTGGTTGGCCCGTCGGGTGTCGGAAAGACGACGCTACTCCACCTTGCCGCGGGGCTTGAGCGGCCGGATTCCGGCTCTATCAGCATCGGTGGAGATGCAGCGCGCCGGCTGGGAATGGTGTTCCAGCAGCCGAGGTTGCTGGACTGGCGCTCGGTCCGGACCAATATCGATCTGGTGGCGAAAGCGGCCGGCCGTGATCCCGATCGTACGCTCCGGTTGTTGAACGAGGTTGGCCTGTCCGGCTATGCGGACGCTTATCCGTCGGTGTTGTCCGGCGGCCAGCGTCAACGCGTGGCGCTCGCTCGCGCATTCGCGATCGCGCCGGAGGTACTCTTGCTTGACGAACCGTTCAGCGCACTCGACGAGCTGACGGCGCGTCGTTTGCGTATGCTTCTGCAGGATATGTGGCGGGACACGTCGCCGACCGGTTTGCTCGTCACCCACAATATCCTCGAGGCCGCGTTCCTTGCCGATCGGGTGGTCGTGCTGGGTCACAACCCGGCTCGTATCGTGGATATGATCGCCATCGATCTGCCTCGGCCGCGTCATCCCGAGGACCTGGCGCTGTTCGAGGCCCACCGCGGGATCATGCGCATGTTGAACTGAAAGTCCATGAGCCGGCGGGAAACCGATTCTAATCCGAGGAGGCG
>JAFAUV010000334.1 GCA_019243075.1 Bradyrhizobium sp. | reverse complement strand
GTCGTTCATCAGCACGCCCGTGCCCGTCGCCACGACCTTGGCGCCGAACCAGTCATTGAGCGTATAGGTCATCGAAACCGCGTTGCCGGCATCGTCGATGATCGAGAAATGCGTCGTGTTGCTGCCTTCGTGCGGCTCAATCACCTGCCCGATCGCGTCGGAGACACCGGCCTTGTCCGGCGCGATGGCATCCCGGATTTTTGCTGCGTATTTCTTGTCGACGAGCTCGCGGACCGGATTGCCGACGAAATCGGGATCGCCGAGCAGACTGCTTCGATCGGCAAAGGCGTGCCGCATCGCCTCGATCTCGTCATGCAGCGCCTGCGCCGATCCGTAGCCCAGCTCCCGAAGCGGATAACCCTCGAGAATGTTCAGCATCTCGCACAGCGCGACGCCGCCTGAGCTGGGTGGAGGGGCCGAGATCACATGATAGCCGCGGTAGTCGCATTCGATGGGTGCAAGCTCGCGCGTCTTGTAGCGCTCCAGGTCGTCCTGATCGATGATCCCGCCGCCGGAGCGACTGGCCTTCACGATCGCCGCCGCCGTCCTGCCCGCATAGAAGCCGTCGGCGCCGTGCTTTCCGATCAGGCGCAACGTATCTGCCAGCTCGCGCTGCACCAGTTTTTGGCCGACCGTGAAGGGCTGTCCTTTGTCGAGAAAGATTGCGGCGGTCGCAGGAAATCGTTTCAAGTCGTCGCTCGCGGAAGCAAGCACGTCGACGTCGCCTTGCTGCAGAACGAAGCCGTCCTCCGCGAGCCTGATCGCCGGATCGATCAGCGCGGCCCGCCTGATGGTCCCGTACTTTTTCCGCGCATATTCCAGGCCCGACACCGTGCCGGGAACACCGACGGCGAGCCAGCCGCTCGTCGCCGCGCCGGAGATGACGTTGCCGTCTCTGTCGAGAAACATGTCCTTCCGCGCTGCGCGAGGGGCCTTCTCGCGAAAATCGAGGAACGTCGTTCGACCGTCGGCGAAGCGGATGGTCATGAAGCCGCCGCCGCCGAGATTGCCGGCGGCGGGATAGACCACGGCGAGCGCATATCCCACCGCGACGGCGGCATCGATCGCGTTGCCGCCGGCCTTGAGGATGTCGACGCCGACCCCGGTCGCAAGGTGCTGTGCGCTGACCACCATGCCCTTTCCGGCGGCCACGGGTCTGTCCGAGGCTGCATCGGCGGCTGAAACCGCAATCAGCAAGCCAAGGCAGGCCGGCAGCAGGCAAGCCGTCAACAACGCGATAGCGGCGACATCAATTCGACGTGCCCGGATGTTCGGTTTGCCGCCTGCAGCCAGCAAAGACATGAAAATCTTCTCTCGTTCCAGTTCCTGCGGGCGTTGGTCGCGCGACGATTGCGCTGGTCTCGCCCGGATCGGCGAATATCAGATGCCGCGGGAACATCCCACACTCACCACATAAATTCGGATTCAATTCCCGCTGACTTGCCGCTTCCGATTCGGTATTGTTGCCGTCCGGCCCAGGGCCGGGTCAAATGCAGGTTCCGGCTAGCTCAGCAGGGTTATATCCAGATGCTTCTTGGGCTCTTTTTTCGGCGCCGCTGTGCGGCCGCTGCCATGGCGTTCTCGCTTGTAACCGCCGGATTTTCGCTTTCATCTCCCGCTACCGCCGCCGGCCCCTGCGAAAGTTCGGGCGAGGTGACCGTGCTGCCGTCGCCGCTTGCACCCTGGACCGGGGCGCCGCTGCGCGTCATGGTCGTCGCCGAGAGGCCCGTCGAGGGCACGCTGTCGTTGATCGCGCCCAACGGAAGCATCGCCGTGAAATCGTCCGACCGCCGCGACGGGCCGCCTTATTCCTGGTTCGCCGAGGTCGCAGCTCCCGCCGCCGGCACCTGGCACGCCACGCTGGAGCGCGCGTCGGCCAATTGCAGCCCCATCACGCAGGAGATCGCCGTCAGTGCCCGCAAGCCGGAGGGCGTGCGCATCCCCGCGGGCAGCATCTGGCAGGTTCGCAATAGCTGGAACAGCACGAACGAAGCCCTGTTCTCGGCATGGGTCGAGAAGCTGTTCGACGCGCCGCCCGACCAGGACCTGAACTGGAAGGTCTGGTACGAGGTGCTGCGCGATCAGTCGCGCAATTTCCTGTACAATTATTTGGGACGCAACGAAGACGCGACGCAAATTGGGCAACGTCCCGACTGCGCCGACTTCGTCTACTTCCTGCGCGCCTATTTTGCATTCAAGATGGGATTGCCGTTCGGCTATTCGAATTGCTCGCGCGGTTTCGGCGGCAGGCCGCCGAAATGCTACCAGTGGTTCGACGTCGAGCACCCCGAAGTCACGCGTCCGCCTCCGCCGCCCGATCAGCAGGACATCGCGCAAGCCACGCTTCCCGCGTCGCCGCCTCAGCAGCCGCCGGGCGTGCTTGGCCTGTTCGGGCGGTCCGATCCACCGGTGGAGGAGCCCGTGGCTCCGCCGGCGAAGGCGGCTCCGCCGAAGCCGAAGCGGCCGACCAATTTTGCCGAATATCTGCGCGACGTCGGCGATGTCGTTCATACCGGTGCCGTGCGCGCGGGCGACGACAATGCCGATTTCTACACCGTGCCGCTGACACAACAGGCGCTGCGCCCGGGCACGGTATACGCCGATCCCTATGGCCACGTGCTGATGCTGGTGCGCCGCGTGCCGGAAGCGAACGGCACGCCGGGCGTGTTCCTGGCCGTGGACGCCGAGCCAGACGGATCGATCACGCGCAAGCGCTTCTGGCGCGGCAATTTCCTGTTCGTGCACGAGCCCTCGCTCGGCACGCCCGGTTTCAAGCATTTCCGTCCGATCGTGCGCGAAAAGGGCGGGGCATTGCGCCGGCTCGCCAACGCCGAAATCAACAAGAATCCGGACTACAGCGATTTCTCGACCGAGCAGCAGCAAATGGCCGCCGAGGATTTCTACGACCGCATGGACGAGGTGATGTCGCCCGAGCCGCTCGATCCGGCGCGCGCCATGATCGACGCCGTCACGAGTCTGAGCGAGCAGGTCAAGACCCGCGTCACCTCGGTGGAGAACGGACGAAAATGGCAGGGCAAGGCGGGCGGCGACGCGACGATGCCCGACGGTGCTTCGATCTTCGAAACCACGGGTGCCTGGGAGGATTTTTCGACCCCGGCGCGCGATTTTCGCCTGCTGATCGCCATCGACGTGGTGCGGAATTTTCCCGGACGCTTTGTGCGCCGGTCGGATCGCTTCGCGTTGCCGCCGGGCAAGTCGGTGGCGGACATGAAGGCCGAATTGCAGGGCATGCTCAATTCGGAGCTCGCCGCCCGCAAGATCACCTATATGCGCAGCGACGGCTCGCCGTGGACGCTGTCGATCAAGGACGTGGTCGATCGGGCGACGGATTTCGAGATGGCCTATAACCCCAATGATTGCGTGGAGCTCAGGTGGGGTGCGCCGGAGGGCAGCGAAGAAGCTTCGACCTGCAGGCGCCATGCGCCGGCCGCGCAGCGCGCCAAGATGTCGGACTACCGCGGCTGGTTCCGCGAGCGGCATTGGCCGGCGCATAGCTGACGGGCCGTCGAGCGGAGCTGGCGAAGGCTCAAGCCGCCGCCGGCATCTTCGCGCTGTTGCGCGGATCGCGCGGCAGCGAGACGCGCACCACGGTGCCGGTGCCGAGCCGCGAGCGCAGCTTCATCGATCCGCCATGGAGCTGGGTCAGCGAGCGCGCGATCGCCAGCCCGAGGCCGGAGCCGTGATAGGTCTTGGTGAGCTGGCTTTCGACCTGCTCGAAGGGGCGGCCGAGCCGCGCCAGCGATTGGGCGGGGATCCCGATCCCGGTGTCGGCGATCAAGAGCACGATCCGGTCGGGGAGGAGATGGCTGCGGACCGCGATCTTGCCGCCTTCGGGGGTGAACTTCACCGCATTGGACAGCAGGTTGACCAGGATCTGCTTGGCGGCGCGGCGGTCGGCAACCACGGAAATGGCTTGCTCGATATCGGCATCGAGCACCAGGCTCTTGTCCTGCACGCGTCCCGACACCACGCGCAGGGATTCGGCGAGCGTCTTCGAGAGGTCGAGCGGCTCCATGTCGAGCTTCATGCGGCCGGCCTCGATCTTCGACATGTCGAGGATGTCGTTGATCACTTCGAGCAGATAGTGACCGCTGGTCAGGATGTCGTGGCAATATTCCTGGTACTTCTCCGAGCCGAGCGAGCCGAACATGCCGTTCTCCATGATCTCGGAGAAGCCGATGATGGCATTGAGCGGCGTGCGCAGCTCGTGGCTCATATTGGCGAGGAATTTCGACTTGGTCTGGTTGGCTTCCTCGGCGCGGGTC
>JAFAUV010000414.1 GCA_019243075.1 Bradyrhizobium sp. | reverse complement strand
GAGTGAGGTGTAGGCCACTGCTCCCTCGTGCCCCGCCCGCGTCGCATTGTCGCGTTGACTGTTCGGGAATTGTCGAACGATAAGTGTTCGGCAATTATCGAACAGTTTCGTCCATGGTCCGTTCCTACGAACATCCCGAAGCCAAAGACGTCAGCCTGCCGCGCGTCCTGTTTGCCTTGAGCGATCCGGTGCGGCTGGAAATGGTGCGCATCCTGGCCCGCCGCGAAGCGGTCAATAGCCTGGATCTGGGGCCGGACATGCCGAAATCCACCGTCACGCACCACACCCGAATCCTGCGCGAAGCAGGCGTGACCCGCACCCGGTCCCAAGGACGTAACTGCTGGATCAGCCTGCGGCGCGAGGTGCTGGACACGAAGTTTCCCGGCCTGCTCGATGCGGTGCTGGCGGCCGAGGCCGATAGATGATCCGCCCTCTGTGGCCGTTGGCGCTCGGCGCATTCGCACTCGGCCTCGACGCCTATGTGTTGGCCGGGCTGTTGCCCGGCATGGCGCGCGATCTGGCGACGACGCAGGCACTTGCCGGGCTGGGCGTGGCGCTGTTCACGGCGGCCTACGCGCTCAGCGCACCGGCGCTGGCTTTCGTGGCAGGCCGCTATTCGACACGCCTGGCGCTGCTGGCCGGGCTCGGATTGTTCACGCTGGGCAATATCGCCACGATGGCAGCCCCTTCGCTGGCCGTACTGCTGGCCGCGCGACTCATGGCCGGTATCGGCGCGGGGCTGTATTCTCCTTTGGCTGCGGCGAGCGCCGCCGGCATGGTGGACGCTGGCCGGCGCGGCCGCGCGCTGGCGACCGTGCTGGCCGGCCTGAGCATAGGAACCGCCCTGGGCGTTCCCCTGGGGCTGCTCGTCGAGCATCGGTTCGGCTGGCGCTGGACCATCTGCCTGATCGTGTTGTTGGGATTGGCGGCAGCGGCCGGCGTCGCGAGCCGTCGCGCGGACGGCTCTCCCACCATGCCGGCGGTCGCGTGGCGCGAGCGCCTGGTGGCGCTGCGTGCGCCCTTCACCTTCGCAACGCTCGGCGTGACCCTCTGCACCGGCATCGCCTCATTGGGCCTCTACACCTACCTCGCCGAGGTCGCCGCCGCCCGCGGCGCTGCGGCCTGCACGGATGCCTTCATCTGGTCGTGGGGGCTAGGCGGCATGGTCGGTGCGCTGCTGATAGGCAGGGTCATCGACCGATATCTGCCGCCGGCGCGCGCCACGTTGCTGCTATTGGTGTTGCTGGGTGTCGGCTTCGTCCTGGTCGGCTGGGGGTCGCCGGCAGCCGTCGGCGTCGGCTGCTTTCTGTGGGGCCTGGCCGGCTGGGCCAGCGTGGCGCCGCAGCAGCACGCCCTGGTGTCGCATACGCCCGCGCATGCGACGGCTCTGATCGCGTGGAACTCGTCGATCAACTACCTGGGGAGCGCCGTCGGCGCGGCGCTTGGATCAGTCGCCTTGGGCGCGCAGCTGTCGGCGCAAGGGCTGCCAATGGCTGCGTTGGCGGCCGTCGTCGTGGCGATCCTGCTTCATCTCTTCAAGCTGGCGTTAACGCGGGAGCCGTAAACACGCGCGCAAACATCAAAGACCGCGCTCGTTCTCGCCAGGGACGAGCTTCGCCAATTGAGCGATCAACGTGCGTCGCGTGCCGCGAGCAGCATGTCAAGGAGCAGCGCCGCATCTCGCTCAGGCAACTCACCCATAGACGGTTTCGGCTTCTTTCAGGATTGCTCGCTGGCGAATGAAATTCCGACTTGCTTCAAGCGCCTCGCGCTCGACGAGATCGACCGGCCGCCCAAGAAGCTTCTCAAGCGCCTCCTTCAAATCGGCGAATACTGCAAGATCGTTCCGCGCGGCAGGCTCGAAGGTGACGAGAAAGTCAGCATCGCTGCGGTTGGGATCGAAGCCAGCGCCACGCGCCGCCGAGCCGAAGATTTCAAGCCGCGCCACGCCATAGCGTCGGCAGATCGCGGCAAGGGCGTCACGTTTTTCTTCGATGTCAGCCTGCATGTTTCTCTCCGAACCATAGCGGTTATCATGCTCGCGGCGCCTCCGCTATAACTGCCTAATCTACGCTACAGCTTCCTACATTCATGGCGTGGCAGAGAGCCGAAAACACCCGCTCGTCCCCCATCTGCGCGACATTGAAGCGAAGGAATGAGGTCGCTGATTGCGAAACGCTGAACACGTTCCCCGGTGCCAGGATAACCTTCCGCTCCATGCAGCGTCGCGCGATCACGGCGGAATCCTGCCCGTTAGGCAACTGGCACCAGAGATAGAAACCCCCGTGCGGGATGATCCACGGCACCAGACCGAGCGACGCCAGGCGGTTTATCGCCTCCTTCCGGGCGCGCGCCAGACGTAGGCGAACCTCGTCCATATGCTTCCGATAGCCGCCTCCGGCGAGGATGCCCGCGATCAGTTCAGTCGCGACTGGGCCTGGACCGCCGAAGCAACTAGCCACCTGGAGATCGATCAGTCCCTCGATCCAGTCCGCCCGGGCGGCGATATAGCCACACCGCACCGAGGCTGAGAGCGTCTTTGAGAAGCTGCCGATCCTGATGACGCGATCAAGACCATCGAGTACCGCGAGGCGCGGCGACGGCTCCGGCTCGAAATCCGCGAAGATGTCGTCCTCGACGATCGTCAAGCCGTGGGCGGCCGCCATAAGCAGCACGCGATGCGCGGTCTGCGGCGAGATGGTCGCGCCGGTCGGGTTATGCAGTGCCGAGTTGGTGATGTAGAGGCGCGGAGTCTCGTTGATGAGGGCCTGCTCAAAGGCGCTGGTGTCCGGCCCCGCAGACGTGAACGGGACGCCGACGATCGTCGCCTGATGGGCGCGCAGTAACGCCTGGAAATTGAAATAGCAGGGATCGTCGACCAGCACCGTGTCGCCCGGACGCAGCAGCAGGCGGCAGATCAGATCAATCGCCTGCGTGCCCGAGGCCGTCAGCATGATCTGGTCGGCCGTCGCCGCGATGCCTTCGTCGGCGAACCGTCCAAGCAGCAGGCGGCGCAAAGAGAGCGAACCGCGTGTGCTGCCATAGTCGGACAGCAGCGGATCGTCGGCGCGACCGAGCGCCCTCAGCCCTTTCCTTATTGCGGCGTTCGGCATCCAGTCGGTCGGCAGCCAGCCGCAGCCGGGCTTGAGCACGGACGGGTCGGCATCGAGCGACTGCCTCGAAACCCAGAAGGGATCGACATCCCGCTCACGCGCCGGCCCCATGGCGGCGAGGGCCATCGGCGGGAGGTTGGCGCCCGTCACATAAAAGCCGGCCCCCCTCCGAGCACGAATGACGCCTTCGGCTTCAAGGCGGTCGTAAGCCTCGACCACGGTGGATGGAGAAACGCCCATCGTTTCGGCGAAGCGGCGAACCGATGGTAGGCGATCTCCCGGCGCGAGCGCCCGGTTCGCGATCTTGGCGTGAACGGCCTTCATCAGCGCCTCCGTCCGCGTCGTTTTCATGACGCCCGTGTTGTCGCCCACTTTCAACTCCAAGCCGATTGTATGGCTATTTGTAACCATACAGTTTGATGGAATTGTATTCCTCTGTTCCTTCGCACGCCAGACCCCCGACGGCTATTCAATGGGTTTGGATGCGAGGATTCATGGAACGATCGACGGCGGGTTGGGGCAGTGGGCTGCTTGGTGTCATCATATTCAGCGGGTCGCTGCCGGCGACGCGCGTCGCCGTGGCGGATTTCTCTCCGCTGTTCCTCACGTCTGCGCGGGCGGTGATCGCGGCCTTGCTCGGTGCCACGTTCCTCATCGCGCTCCGCCAGGCACGGCCGGAGCGGCGCGACATCTTCTCGCTGACTCTGGTGGCGATCGGCGCTGTCGTCGGCTTTCCGCTGCTGACGGCGCTGGCGCTTCAACATATCAACGCCGCGCATTCGATCGTCTTCATCGGGCTGCTTCCGCTCGCCACCGCTATCTTCGGTGTACTGCGGGGCGGCGAGCGGCCAAAGCCAGCCTTCTGGCTGTTTTCCATCGCCGGGGCGGCGGCCGTCGCCGGCTTCGCGCTCTACGGCAGCAGCGGCGGAACACTGACCGGCGACCTGCTGATGATCGCGGCCATCCTGGTCTGCGGCCTCGGCTATGCGGAAGGAGCGACGCTTTCGCGCCACCTCGGCGGTTGGCAAGTCATCTCATGGGCGCTGTTGCTGTCCCTGCCGATCATGGCCGCCATCGCGCTGTTCACCTTGCCTCATCCATGGAAGAGCGTCGGCGTTCCCGCGTGGATCGGTCTCGCCTACGTCTCGATCTTCAGTATGATGGTGGGCTTCATTTTCTGGTATCGGGGCCTTGCGCTCGGCGGCATCGCGGGCGTCGGCCAGTTGCAGCTTCTCCAGCCTTTCTTCGGCTTTGTGCTGGCGGCAATCTTCCTCGGCGAGCCAATTGCTTGGACTATGATCGCATCGGCCGGGATTGTCGTCGCGTGCGTGGCAGGCGCGAAGCGCCTTGCCTGATGACAAAACGACGATACGGCTTCGCGCCCCTTGGCGCTGGGGGTCTGGGGCGGCGTCCCAGCCGTGATCTATATCGCGGTCGGTATTCGGGGGCTTTCGTTCGGAGGCGCGGCGACGTTGTTTCAGACTGCCTCCGCCAAGACGGCGGGCGAAGCGGCAGACGTCGCGCAATCAATGATCGTGACGGCCTCGAACACCGCCATTGCCGGAGGCGGACTTATCGGTGGTGTTCTGCTCGACACCCTCGGAGCTGCCTCTTTCCCCTGGGCGCTCGTAATCCTGCTGACCGGTACGTTGGTGATCGCGTGGTTAGCGCGCAAGCACGGTTTTCCGGTCAACGCACGGCGACAGCCATGCTGATCTGGCCAGAATCCAATGAGACGGCGAGATCAAAGATTGGCGCCTGCGGGATGTTGCCCCCGCCGATATTGCCTCGGCGAGCATGCCATGGTCCGTTTGAACGCCATGCTGAAGGCGCTTTCGGATTCGTATCCAAGGGAAAAGGCGATGGAGGCGACATTCTCGCGGGAATTGCGCAGCCGGTCTCCCGCGACAAGCATCCGCCATCGGGTGAGATATTCCATCGCCGTCATGCCGACACGCTGCCTGAATTTTTGAGCGAACGTCGTGCGCGACATGCCGGAGAGATGCGCCAATTCTTTCAATGTCCAGCGGCGAGCGGGATCGGCATGCATGGCGCGCACGGCGGCGCCGATCTGGCGATCGGACAAAGCGAAGAACCATCCGACGCCGCCATTGGTCGAAGATGCCAGGTAACGCCTCAGCGCCTGCACCAGCATGATGTGCGCGAGATGCTCAGCGACAAGAACGCCGCCCAGTTCTCCCTCGCGCAGCTCCAGGGCAAGCTGATCCAGCGCCCAGCGAAGAACCGATGCTTGGCTAGACGATTCCCGCAAATGAACGATCGGAGGCAAGGCTCCGAACAGCATGGCCGCGTGATCGCCTGCGAAAGCAAACCGGCCGCCGACGAGAAAAAACTCCTCGCCGCCGTTGCATGTCGCGATCCCATGTCGAGCTGCGGCGTAGATCGCGCCGGAATCGACCGGATCGAGAGATGGGTCGGTGGTGAGCACGAAGGGGCGGCCTCGCGTCAGGAGAAAGCAATCTCCTTCCTCAAGCCGCTGGGCCTCGGGATAGCCTTCGACCGACACCCAGCAGGCACCCCGCATCACCGCATTGAACTTGATGCCCTCATGCGCCGGGAAGGCAAGCGACCAGTTGCCGCCGGCATCAAGGCCGGCGGAGATGGTGCTGCGCGGCTTGAGCAGCGAGAGCACGTCGGAAAGAGGATCCAAGGCGACAATCCGCACGATCTAAGAAGAATGACGCACTCTATCGTATGGATCGTGCGACGCCCAGGGCGTATTTGTGATCAGACAGGTCAGTTACCCCAATTCAAGAGGTCCAAAATGCCCGACAGACAAGCGCCCATCGGTTCCGGCTTCGGAGCGCGCACGACCGCCGTGGAGGTCCTGGCTGGTCATGACCTGACCGGGAAGACCGCGATCGTCACCGGAGGTCATTCCGGTCTCGGGCTGGAGACAACGCGGGCGCTCGCCCATGCCGGGGCGCATGTTGTCGTTGCGGCGCGGCACCCCTCGACCGCCCATGAAGCGTTGCAAGACCTGGCAGGTATCGAGATCGAGGAGCTTGATCTTGGAAACCTCGACAGCGTCCGGGCATTTGCCGAGCGCTTCGTCGCAACCGGCCGCCATGCCGATATGGTCATCAACAATGCCGGCATCATGGCCTGTCCCGAGACGCGCGTGGGACCAGGATGGGAAGCCCAATTCGCGACCAACCATCTCGGCCACCACGCGCTCGTCAACCTGCTCTGGCCGGTACTCGTCGGAGGGGCGCGGGTTATCGCGGTCTCGTCGGCCGGACATCATGCGTCCGGCATTCGCTGGGACGACGTTCAATTCGAGCATGGCTATGATAAGTGGCTGGCCTATGGTCAGTCCAAGACGGCCAATGCCCTGTTCGCCATGCAGCTCGATATCCTCGGCCGCGATGCCGGCGTGCGCGCGTTCTCCCTCCATCCCGGCAAGATTTTCACGCCCCTTCAGAGGCATTTGACGGAGGAAGAGATGATCGCGGCTGGCTGGCTGGACACCGATGGCAATCCGGCCGATCCGACATTCAAGACGCCGCAACAGGGCGCCGCAACACAGGTTTGGGCCGCGACTTCCCCGCAGCTGGAAGGATTGGGCGGAGTTTACTGCGAAGATTGCGATATTGCTCCGCTCGACAGCGGCGCCGAGCCGTCCTTCGTTGGCGTCCGTAGCTACGCCGTCGATCCCGAGCAAGCCGCCCGGTTATGGCGACTGTCCGCCGAACTGACCGGCATTGATGCTGGGGCGACAGGCGCATGAGGAAATCGGCTATGACCCGCATCTCTGCCAGCTCGGCATTCGGTACAACCTGCTGATGGTGAGACGCTGTGAAGGGCGCGTTATGGAGGCGGTTTGATGAAGGCGACTTTGATCATTATCCAGAACGAGGCCGATCATGAGACGGCCAAGGCGCTTGTCGGCAAGCTGATGCGATCGAGGGAGGCTGATGACCGCGCGCGCATGGTGGCGCAGGCTCGCCTGATCGAGGCATATGAACGCACGCGATGGCCGCGCAAAGCACCGCCGTTGCCCGATTTGCTGACCTATCTGATGGAGCAGCATGGTTTGACGCGCGCCGATCTTGTGCCGCTTCTGGGCACGGCGAGCCGTGTCAGCGAGGTCATGTCCGGCAAGCGCGAATTGAGCATGACGATGGTAAAGCGGCTGCGCGAGCGTTTCCGTGTTCCAGCGGATTTGCTGATTTTGGCCAGTGAGAGTGTCGCAGCCTAGCTGTGGACAGGGACGCGCCAGTAAGTCACGTATTTTCCAGACCCGGGGCGCGAAAGGAGCTTCTCAGCGCCTCCTTCCGATCAGCAAACGCCGCGATATCGTCCGGGATGGCAGGCTCGAAGGTGATGAGGAAATCAGCATCGCCACGGTTGAGGATCGAAGCCAGCGCCTCGGGCAGCCGAAAACTTCCGGAAGCTCTACGCCATAGCAGCGGCGGAGCCCTGTCGGGCCGCAAAATCGGACGGCCCGAGCGCGCCCGGGTTCGTTTGAACTGGCGGAAGGGGTGGGATTCGAACCCACGGTGCCCTTGCGGGCACGCCGGTTTTCAAGACCGGTGCCTTAAACCACTCGGCCACCCTTCCGGTTCAGGAATTTCAGTCGCTTAGCCGAGTGGGCTTCGCAAGGCAACGCGAAGTTGGGGCTCCCTGATATGGTCCTGGACCATCTGCGGTATGGTCTTGGCTTATCTGCGCCCGAGCCGCGAGGCTGCCTCGGCGGCGGTCCGCAGATCATCCGAGATGATTTCCATCGCGGCCTGCATCGCCGACGACATCACGCGGCGCGGATGGCTGACCCAGGCGATCGAGCGCGTCAGCGCCGGCCGCAGGCGATGGGCTCGGATGGTGCCGGCTTCGAGCGCGGCGCGCAGGGCAATGCCCGGCAGGATGGTGGCCATCCCGGTCGAGGCGACGACGCCGCAGATGGCGGGCAGCGTGTCCATCTCAAGCCGGGGCGACAGCGCAAAGCCGGCATCGGCGGCGGCCTGATCGAGAATCCGCCGCAACCCGTGACGGCGCGAAGGAAGCACCAGGTCGAGCTTTTTGACGGTCGCGAGCGAGACGGCCTTCGGCCACGTCCGCCCGGCGGATGCCGAATGGGCGAGCATCATTTCCTCATCGAGGATGTGCTGCACCGGCGGCGCGCCGCCGCGTTGGCGGGCATTGACCACGGCGAGATCGAGCTGGCCGGCGAGCACCCATTCCAGCATGGTCTCGCTGTAACCCTCGCAGATGCAGAGCTCGACGTCGGGATAGGCCTCCGCGATCCTGAGGGTCGACACCGGCAGGACGCTCTGGGCGGCCGAATTGATCATGCCGATGCCGACCCGGCCCGCGACCTTGCCGTCGAGGCGCGCCATCTCCTCCCGCGCGCGGTCGATGTCCTTGATGATCGGCGCCACCAGCCGCTCGAACTCCTCGCCGGCCGCCGTCAGCGACATGCCCTGCGCCGAGCGGAAGAACAGCTGCTTGTTGAGCGCGGTCTCGAGCTTGGCGATCTGCATGCTGAGCGCCGGCTGCACGATGTTGAGCCGCCGCGCGGCGCGCGTGGCGTTGCCCTCCTGGGCGAGGCAGAGGAAATACTGCATCTGCTTCAGATCCATCGCGGGCTCTCGCATTGCACCATCATCCAAATTGATGGAGCCGATTAGAAGCAATTATTTGTCCTGATGGCAAGGCGCACCTATTTTCAGGCTTTCCCGCCCAAGCGCCAGGTCCCATG
>JAFAUV010000321.1 GCA_019243075.1 Bradyrhizobium sp. | reverse complement strand
GAGCCCGCCGCCGAGCGCGGTGCCGTGGATCGCGGCCACGATCGGCTTCGGGGCGTTCTCCATCAAGGTCAGCACTTCCTGCAGACCGGGCGGCTTCGGCGGCTTGCCGAATTCGGTGATGTCGGCACCGGCAACGAAGGTGCGGCCGGCGCAGGTCAGCACGATCGCCTTCACTTGCGGATCCGAAATGGCCGCTTTCATGCATTCGAGGATGCCGCCGCGAACCGCGGCGCTCAGTGCGTTGACGGGAGGACTGTCGACGGTGACGATCCCGATGACGTCGTGACGTTCGAGCTTGACCACTTCGTTCACGCTGCGCTCCTTGGATGTTTGTTCTTGGATGTTGTTCTTCGTTGCTTGTCTATTTGCGTCGGGCTGCGGCCCGGCTTGCGTTGACTGGCTGCGTCTCCGACTAATTTCGCACTGCGGAACTAAATTCCACATCTTGACAGCGAGGGTTATTTTGAAGCACCTCCCTTGTCAACGACGACCGTCGACGGGCGCGGGTCAAGGACACGACAGGGGCATGAAACGTTCCGTAAAGAAAGGTGCGACCGATCGCAGTTTCGTCGTCGCGCTTTCCCGCGGTCTCGATGTCTTGCGCGCCTTCCAGCCCAATGACGGCCTGCTCGGCAATCAGGAGATCGCGGCCCGAACGAAGCTGCCGAAGCCGACGGTGTCGCGGCTGACCTACACCTTGACCAAGCTCGGCTATCTTACCCCCGTTCCGCGGTTTGAAAAGTACCAGCTCGCGCCTTCCGCGATGGCGCTCGGCTATGCCGCGCTTGCCAACCTCGGCGTTCGGCATTTGTCCGAGCCGTTTCGCGAGGAGTTGATGCGCGACACCGGCGGTGCGGTCGCGATCGGCGGCCGCGACCGCCACAACATGATCTATTTCGGCCAGAGCCGGAACGGGCTCACGCTTGGGGTTCAGCTCGATGTCGGCTCGCGCATCCCGATTGCGACGACGGCGATGGGCCGGGCCTATTTCTCGGCGCTCGGTCCGGAGGATCGTGCCGCTTTGCTGCGCGAGCTGCGCGATCATTACGGCAGCCGCTGGCCCAAGATGCGCGAGGGCCTGGAACGCGCAGGCGAATTCGTCGCCAGGCACGGCTTTGCGGTCTCGACCGGGGATTGGCAGGCCGACGTCGCCGCCGTCGGCGTAGCACTGAAGTTGAATGACGGAACGGGTCCCTATGCCTTCAACTGCGGCGCCCCGGCGTTCCGTTTCACGGAAGACCGACTGCTCAACGATATTGGACCTCGCCTTGTGGCGATGGTAAGGAACATCGAAGCGGCGCTCCGCGGGATGACGCCGCAACCGACACAATCAAAAAAACCAGAAAACAAGAAGCCAAGATCAGGAGGGAAAGTTGCACGTGTGGCCGAACGGGTCAGATAACCTTCGTCGTCGCGGCCGGCGGCGGGTATCGCCGGGCACGACCGGCGCGACCATCGAGCGCTGCGAGGCGACATGACGCAGGCCGAGCTTGCGCAGGGCCAACACCCGCTGCTCGCGGTGCGCGACGTCAGCGTCGTATTCGGCGGCATCGTCGCATTGAATGGCGTCTCCTTCGATATGCATCAGGGCCAGATCCTCGGCCTGATCGGTCCGAACGGCGCCGGCAAGACCACCCTCTTCAATTGCCTCTCCCGGCTCTACCAGCCGAGCTCCGGCGACATCCTGATGGAGGGCGAGAGCATCCTGAAGCGACCGCCGCACCGCATCGCCGAGATCGGCATCGGCCGCACCTTCCAGAACGTCGCGCTGTTTCCCAACCTTTCCGTGCTCGACAATGTCCGCGTCGGCACCCACGCCCGCACCTCCTCCGACATCGTCTCGGATGCGCTGAAGCTCGCCTGGGCCCGCCGCGGCGAAGCGGCCATGAACAACAAGGTCCACGACATCCTCGGCTATCTCGACCTCGAAAGCGTCGCCCACACCACGGTCTCGGGCCTGCCCTTCGGCACGCAGAAGCGCGTCGAGCTGGCGCGGGCGCTGGCCGCCGATCCGAAAATCCTGCTGCTCGACGAGCCCGCCGGCGGCCTCAACCACGAAGAGGTCTATGTGCTCGGCGATCTCATCCGCAAGATCCGCGACGACCGCAGGATCACCGTGCTCCTGGTCGAGCACCACATGGGGCTCGTGATGTCGATCGCCGATCACGTGGTGGCGCTCAATTTCGGCCGCAAGCTCGCCGAAGGCACGCCCGCCCGGGTGCAGGCCGACCCCGACGTGATCAAGGCCTATCTCGGGAGCAAGGAACAATGACGGCGATGCTCAACGTCAAGAACCTTCGCGCCTTTTACGGCCAGGTTCAGGCGCTGCACGGCCTGAACTTCTCCCTCAACGAAGGCTCGCTCACCACCCTGCTCGGCGCCAACGGCGCCGGCAAGACCACGACGTTGCGCGCGATCTGCAACATGGTGCGCTCGACCGGTGCGATCGAGTTCGAGGGCCGGCCGCTCGGCAGCCGCTCCACCGAGAACATCGTCCGCCTCGGCATCGCCCATGTGCCGCAGGGCCGCGGCACCTTCACCGGGATGACCGTGGAGGAGAACCTGCAGCTCGGCGCCATCAGCAGGCGCGACCGCGCCGGGATTGTCACCGACATCGAGCGGATGTATGCGCATTTTCCGGTCCTGAAGCAGCGCCATGCCCAGCAGGCCGGCACGCTGTCTGGCGGCGAGCAGCAGATGCTCGCGGTCGCGCGCGCGCTGATGCTGCGGCCGCGGCTGATGCTGCTCGACGAACCCTCCTTCGGCCTTGCGCCGCTGATCGTGCGCGACCTCTTCAAGATCCTCGGCAAGATCAACCGCGAGGACAAGGTCACCATCCTCGTGGTCGAGCAGAACGCGCAGCTTGCGCTGGAGCTCGCCGACCAGGCCCATGTGATCGAAACCGGCCGCATCGTGATGTCCGGGGCAGCCAAGGAAATCGCGAACAATGAAGACGTTCGCAAATCTTATCTCGGTTATTGAGGAGCGGTCCGCATGGAGCTTTTCACCAACCAGATCCTCGCCGGCATCTCGACCGGCGCGATCTATGCCTGCATGGCGCTTGCCGTCGTCATGATCTATCAGGCGATCGACCATCTGAACTTTGCCCAGGGCGAGATGGCGATGTTCTCGACCTTCATCTCCTGGCAATTGATGCAGTGGGGCGTGCCCTACTGGGTCGCTTTCGTCCTGACGCTG
>JAFAUV010000385.1 GCA_019243075.1 Bradyrhizobium sp. | reverse complement strand
CGTTGGACCCGGTTGAACGGAAAGGCGAAATTAATTTCTCAGCGCAGGCGATTTTTGCGCCTTTCGAAGGCCCGCAGACAGTCGATGAGCTGCGCTACTTCTGCCCGCCGGCGGCCACCTGTTCTCGCTGTGCCTCAGGCGGCGCCGTGATGCGGACTTTCTGGCCGTCGTGGATGGTCGTGGGCGGATTGAGAACGACCTGCTCGCCGCCGTTGAGGCCGCTTTCCAGCTCGACATTCTCGCCGAGATCGCGATAGACCTGCACCGGCCGCAGGTGGATCGTGTCGTCGCTGCCGACGGTCGCTACCCGCAGTCCGTCTCGATTGAAGATCAGCGCCTCCGCCGGGATCTCGACATTGGGACGCGCGCGGGGCACGTCGATTTCCACGTTGACGTAGATGCCCGCCTTCAGGGCATGATCCTCGTTCTTGACGTCGACCTGGACCGGCAGTGTCCGGCTCGCCGATTGCAGGGCGCCGGCATTGCGTGCGACCTTTCCCGAAAAGCTGCGGCCCGGCAATTCAAAGACGTTCACCTTCGCCGGCAGGCCGTCCCGGATGCCGACGGCCTGCGTTTGCGGCACGTTGACATCGACCCGCAGGACGTCGTCCTTGACGACGCCGAACATCGGCGTGCCGCTGCCGGTATCGGCATTGACGAGATCGCCGATGTCGACATTTCGGGCACTCACCACGCCGTCGAACGGCGCCCGCACCTCCTCGAAGCCGGCAAGGGTCTTGAGCCGGTTGACGGTCGCCTGCTGGGCCTGGACGTTGGCCTCGGCGACTTTGACGCCGGCGTTGGCGGCCTCCACATTGGCCTGCTGGCTGGACACATTCGCCGCCTGGTTATCGCGGTTCTGGATCGTCTCGAACCCCTTCTCGGCAAGCGAGCCGATGCGGGCGTAGGTCACATTGCCGAGCTTGAGATTGGCCTCGGCGAGGCTCACTTGTGCCTTGGCCTGGGCGACGGCCGCGGTGACCTGGAGAAGCTGCGCTTCGGCCTGATCAAGCTGGCGGTCGAGATCGGGTGAGGCGATCCTCGCCATCAGGTCGCCCTTTCTGACCGAGCTTCCGATGTCGACCATGCGCTCCGCCACATAGCCCGTCGCGCGCGCGAAGATGTTGGCATGGTCGAAGCCCTGCGTCTGTCCCGGCAACGTGACCTTGATCGGGTCGGAAAGCTCCCGTGCGGCTTCCGTGCGCACGCTCGGCGCCTCGTTGGTGATCTCGTCCTGGGTTTGCCTTGCGGCGGCGTTGGTTCGCCAGCGGCCGAAAGCGCCGATCGCGAGCACGACGACGAGGACCGTGGCAACGAGCAGGAGAAGAGCGGGCCGCGGAGCCCTTGGCTTGCGCATTTCCCGCTCGCCGCCGCGAGGGTTCGGACCGTCGTGCGACTCGGTCGTCATACGTAATCCTCCAATGGCTTGACCTCGCCGCTGCGCAACACGCTGTAGAGCAGCGGAACGAAAAGCAGGGTCGAACAGGTCCCGACCAGCACGCCGCCGAGCACCGCCCGGGCCAGCGCCGCGTTCTGCTCGCTTCCTTCGCCGAGCCCGAGCGCCATCGGGATGAGGCCGACAAACATCGCGGCTGCCGTCATCAGCACCGGACGCAATCGCGTTTCCCCGGCCTTGATCGCGGCTTCCGCCGCGCCGGAGCCGGTCCTTTCCCGATGCTCGCGGGCAAAGGTCACAAGCAGGATGGAATTGGCGCTCGCCACGCCGACGCTCATGATGGCTCCGAACAGGGAGGGAATGGAAAAGGAGGTCTGGGTGACGAACAGGCTCATCACGATGCCGCAGAACGCCAGTGGCAGCGCCGCGAGCACGACGAACGGATCGCCCCAGCTCTGGAAGTTCACTGCCATCAAGAGGTAGACGGCGACCATCGCGATGGCGAGGCCGAGCCCGAGATTGCCGAACGCGCTGTGCATGTCCGAAATCTGGCCGAGCACGGAAATCTTGTCCGGCACCGGCAGATTGGGCTGCTCCTCGGCCATGATGCGGGAGATCTCGCCGCTGACCGAACCGAGATCGCGGTTTTGGACGCTGGCGAAGATGTCGTATTTCGGCTGCGTGTTGACGTGGTTGACCACGGTCTGTTCGGATTGCCGCCGAAGCCTTGCGACATTGCTGAACAGCGTGACGACGCCGGCGCTCCGCCCGGTGGTCGAGGCGGAAACGTAGAGCGGCGTGTTGCCGACATCGCTCAGCGAGGCGTTGCGATATTCCGGGGTCTGCACCCAGAGCTGGTAGGGGATGCCGGTTTTCGGGTCCGACCAGAAATTGGGCGTGACCTGGAAGCTGCCGGCGAGCGAGACGTTCAAAGCATCGGCGACCTGCTGTTCGGTCAAGCCGATCTCCTGCGCCATCTGGCGATCCACGTCGGCGAAGAACTCCGGCGTATCGGTGATTTGCTGGATGTGGACGTCCACCGCGCCGCGCACGGCGCGCAATTTGGCCTCGATGTGCCTGGCCACTTCGAGGTCCTTGGCCGCATCGCGGCCGGTGACCTGAATGTCGATCGGCGTGATCGTGCCGAAGTCCAGGATTTGCGTGATCATGTCGGCCGGCTGGAAGTAGAAAATCACGTCGGGAAAGGCATCGCGCAGAACCTGTCGCAACCTGGCGCGGTAGGCGTCGGTCGAGGCGTGGCCGTCCTTGAAGGAAATCAGGATCTGCCCGTCATTGTTGGCGACAAAGGAGCCGTCGCCGAACGCGAAATTGTAGTTGCTCGCGGGCAATCCGATATTGTCGAGCACGAGGCCGAGATCCTTCGAGGGGATGACCTCGCGGATCTTGTCCTCGATCGCCGCAAAGGTCCGCTCGGCAGTCTCGATCCGCTGGCCCGGGCGGGTGCGGACGTGCAGGGTCAATTCGCCGGCGTCGATCTGCGGGAAATAGTCTTCGCCGACGAAGAAAAACAGAACGCCGGCGATCGCGACGATGCCGCCCGCGACGGCGAACGCCGCGATCCGTCGCGCCAGGATGACGTGCAGCAGCCCGACATAGCCTTCGTGGAAGCGGGCAAAGGCGCGCTCGAAACGGGCGTGAAAGCGGGCGAACATGCCGGGCTGCGCCTGAGGCGGGACCCGGCTTGCCTCGGATGCTTGCCGCTCGCCTGACGTGGATTTGTTTGCGTCGCGATCATTCTGATGCTCGCGAGAGCCGAAGCGCCGCTCATGCTCGCGCCGGACCAGCACGTCGATGAAGATGGGAACGATCGTCCGGGACAACAGATAGGATGCAAGCATCGCGAACACGACCGCCAGCGCCTGCGGCGTGAACAGGAATTTCGGCGTGTCCTTGAGAAACAGCACCGAGACGAAGGCGGCGCAGATCGCAAGCGTCGAGATCAGCGCCGGCTTGGCGATGCCCGCCGCGCCTTCCGCGACCGACTGGCGGAACGGGCGGCCTTCCTCCATCAGGCGGTAGGTGTTCTCGACCGCGACCGTCGCGTCGTCGACCAGGATGCCAACGGCCAGCGCCAATCCGCCAAGGGTCATGATGTTGATGGTGTGACCGAGCAGCCCGAGCAACGCCAACGAGGTCAGGATCGACAGCGGGATGGAAATCAGCACCACGAGCGTCGAGCGCCACGAGCCGAGAAACAGCAGGATCATCAGTCCGGTTAGGCCGGCCGCGATCACCGCCTCGCGCAGCACGTCCATGATCGCCCCCGAAACGAACACGGATTGGTCGAACAGCATGTCGATCCTGGCGCCTTTCGGCGCCGCTTGCCTGATCTGCGGCAGGAACGCCTTCACATTGTTGACGACCGAGAGCGTGGAGGCCTCGCCGTTCTTGAGGATGGTCAGGAGTACCGAGCGCTTGCCGTCGGCGCGCACGATGTTCTGCTGCGGCGGTGAACCGTCGCGAACATAGGCGACATCCCGCACCAGGATCGGCGTGCCGCCGGCCACCTTGATCGGCAGCGCATTGAGGGCGGAGATGGCCTCGGGCGCGGAATTGAGCCGGATCGGATATTGCCAATTGCCGATCTTGGACTGGCCCGACGGCACCGTCAGGTTCTGCGCCGAGATCGCGTTGGTGACGTCGAGCGGCGTGAGGCCGTAGCCCTGCAGGGCGTGCATGTCGAGATCGACCATGATCTGCCGCGGCGCACCGCCATAGGGCGAGGGCAGGGTGCTGCCGGGCACCTGCGTCAGCGTCTGGCGAATCCGATACTGGGCGTAGTCGTAGAGTTGCGGCTGGCTCTGCTGATCGGATGACAGCGCGAGCTGGATGACCGGAACCGAGGACGCGGAGAAGCGCATCACGACCGGCGGCTGGATGCCCGGCGGCATCAACGCGCGGATCGAGTTCATCGCCGAGACGACCTGGGTGATGGCGAGATCGATGGAGACGCTCTGCTCGAAATAGATGCGTTCGATGGTGACGCCCTGCAGCGTCGTGCTTTCCATTCGCCGGATATTGTTGACATTGTTGGACAGCGAGAATTCGCTGTAGGTCGTTATCCGTTGCGACATGTCCGTGGTGTCGAGGCCGGTATAGGTCCAGACCACGACGACGACGGGAATGTCGACGGTCGGCAGCACGTCCTTCGGCATCACGACGGCCGCGCCGATCCCTCCCAGCATCATCAGGATCGAGAGCACAAAAAAAGATACGCGAAACTTCAGCGCGTATTTGACGAGACCCATCCGAGGCCCTTCGGTCAAGCGGTTCGACGCAAATGCAAACGCCCTCGCCGGGGACTTCCCGCCGAGGAACCAGAAGCTTAAATTCGGGCCGGCCGAACGATGTTCCCTAAGCCCCAATTCACGTTTGACCGAGCGGCTTTCGAGCTCCGGTGAACGCCTCGTGCAAGCGCGGCGTGACATCCGTCACGTTCAGGGCGGATTGCGGTACGTCATGACCGGCGGCCGGGCATCGAATTTTGCCAAGATGCTTGTTTCGCCAAGATGCTTGTTTCGCAAAGATGCTTGGCCGAGACCGCGACTCATGCTCGTTGGTGCGGGCTGCGAGGCAATTCGGGATCGGCGGGGCATGTTAATCGACGGCTCGGTGCGGCGGGCGTTCGCATGGCTTTGCGCCGCCTATGCGGTCAGCACGGCCGGCACCTTTGTTGCGTTCGACGCATTCCCCTTGATTGCGATCCTGGTGCTGCACGCGGGTCCCGTGGAGGTGTCAGGGTTGCGAGCCGTGGGATTGGCGGTCGGGGCCATCGTGGCCGTGCCGATCGCGCCGCTCGTGGACTTCCGCCGCAAGCGTCCGGCGATGATCGCGGCCGACCTCATTCGATTCGCGGCCTTGACCAGCATTCCTGTCGCGTTTGCCATCGACCGGCTCGGCTTCGTTCAGCTTGTCGTCGTGTCCGCGATCGCCGCCGCGGCCGACATTGCCTTCAGGGCGGCCACCGGCGCTTATCTCAAGTCGCTGCTGCCGCGGGGTGATCTGCTGGTTGCCAATGCGCGGTTCGAGTCCACGACCTGGACGGCCACCGTGGTCGGGCCGCCGCTCGGCGGGGTTGCCTTCGCCCTGTTCGGCCCGATGACGACCGTGATCGCGGATGGCGCCAGCTATCTGCTGTCGGCGCTCGCGATCGGCGCCATCGGCGGCAACGAGCCGCGTCCTGCGCGGAGCGCCACGTCGCGGCTCGGTATTGGCGGCTTGTTCGAGGGCTGGCGCTACATTCTCGCACACCCGACGCTGCGCCCGTTGTTCTTCAACACGATCATGGTCAACGGCCTCATCATGGCGACCGCCCCCCTCGTCGCGGTGCTGATGTTGGGCCGTCTCGGCTTTGCTCCCTGGCAGTATGGGCTGGCCTTTGGATTGCCTTGCGTTGGCGGCATCCTCGGTGCGCGATTGGCGCGGCCACTCATCGCGCGGTTCGGAGACCGCAAAGTGATGCGCGTGGCGGGATGCTTGCGCGCATGCTGGTCGATCGGGCTAGCTTTCATCCAGCCGGGAATCGGCGGGCTCGTGCTCGTCCTTGTGGTCCAGTTCGGCCTGTTGGTCTCGATCGGTGTGTTCAATCCGGTGCTGGCGACCTATCGGCTCGAACATACCGAAGCGGACAGGGTCGCACGCGTGCTGTCGGCCTGGTCGGTGACGAGCAATGCCACCGTTGCGGTTCTGACCGCGCTATGGGGATTGCTGGCCGGCCTGACCGGCCCGCGCACCGCGATCGCCATCGCAGGCCTCCTGATGTTGCTGTCGCCGTTCCTGCTGCCACGACAGGCGCGCGCGCGGCATCACAACTGGCCGCAGGTAGTCAGGCCTAACCTGTAGCCCGCGTGAGCGCAGCGATACGCGGGGGAGCGGGACGAGGCAGCTCCCGGGTATCGCTTTCGCTCACCCGGGCTACGGCCTGGCGGGCTTTTTGCATGGCTGTCGTGCGAAGAAGACCAGAGCAATGATGCTCGGCTAATTCGTACATGACGGCGCAGCACCTGTTGATTACGTCAAGGCGATGCGGCTCGATCCGGCACGCAGCATTCGGAAATCCTCTCCCCATGAATGAACTCAAGCCGATCCGGGTCAACGCTCCGTCGCCCGCAAAGAGATCGTTTGCGGCCATGCGGCATCGGGGCTTTCAGGCCCAGTTCTCCACCTATGTGCTGGCCATGATGGCGGACAATATCGAGCACGTGATCAGCTATTGGGTGGTGTTCCAGAAATTCCACTCGCCGGCGCTTGGCGGATTTGCAGTCGTCTCGCACTGGCTGCCGTTTCTCGTGTTCTCCGTGGCGTCGGGGGCGCTCGCCGAGCGCTTCGATCCGCGCCGGGTGATTCAGATCGGCATGGCGCTGTTCATCATCGCCTCGCTGAGCTGGAGCTATTTCTTCGTCACCGGCACCTTGCAGATGTGGCAGGCGATGCTGATCCTCGTCATCCACGGTTGCGCCGGCGTGCTGTGGCAGACGCCGAACCAGATGCTGCTCTACGACATCGTCGGCCCGGCGGATCTGGAGAGCGCGGTCCGGCTCAACGCCATGGCGCGCTATCTCGCGCTGCTGGTCGGACCTGCGGTCGGCGGCGCCATCCTCATCGCGCTCGGACCGGCGCACGGCATCATGCTCAACACGCTGTTCTACTTGCCGCTGGTGCTGTGGCTGGTGAATGCGCCCTATGGTCCAAAATTTCGCTCCGGCGCGTCGGCGCCGCGGCGGGCGGTACGTGGCCTCAACGATATCCTCTCGACCATCCGGGACATCAGGGGAAACAGCACCATCGTCTCGATGGTGCTGCTCGCCGGCGCAGCGTCGTTCTTTGTCGGCAACGCCTACAGCTCGCAAATGCCGGGTTTCGCCGCCGATCTTCATTACGGCGATCCCGGCGTCGCCTACAGCCTGTTGCTGGCCGCCGATGCCGCCGGCGGACTGCTCGGCGGTTTGATTCTCGAGGGCGGCGGATTGTTGCCGCCGCGGCCGCGCACCGCGATCGTGCTGGCGCTGTTGTGGTCCGCAGCGCTGACGGTGTTTGCGCTGGCGGGGGTCTATTGGCTCGCGGTTGCCTTCTTGTGCCTCGCGGGTTTTCTGGAATTGTCGTTCAACGCGATGGCGCAGAGCCTGGTGCAGCTCAATGCGCCGCTCGATCAGCGCGGGCGCGTGATCGGCCTGTTCAACATGGCGAGCCTCGGATTGCGGGCCTTCAGCGGCCTCTCCGTCGGGCTGATCGGCAGCTTGATCGGCATTCACTGGTCGTTGGCCTTGTCGGCCCTGGGCGCGATGGCGGTTGCCGCAACGCTGTTGTTTCTGGCAAAGCGGCCCGCCGCGGCTTGAGCGCCCGCCCTAAGCGCCTGACCTACTTCGCGGGCGCGTCGGCCGCAGCGGCCGGCGCGGCATCCGGCTCGGCTTGCTTCTGCCCCGTCAGGCGCTCCAGCACCGAGCGCACGGCATCGCGGGTGTTGCGATCCTTCAGCGCATCCAGCAGCGGACCGGTGACGGTCGAGCGCTTGATCAGGCTTTCCGCCTCCGGATAGATCAGGGGATCGTCCCACGGCCCCTGCACCACAAAAGGCAGGTCGAAGCTGCTGGTGCCGTTCGAGACCAGGCTGGCGGTGCCCTTGAGGTCGAATTCGCGGGTCGGGACCGAGACGGTGCCGTTGACGGTGACGTTCGCCGCCGGCCCCTCCAGCCGCACGTCCTCGGTGGTCGCGATGCCGTCGGCGAATTTCAGCGCGACCGTCAGGTTGTTGTAGGGTGTCGAACCGGAACGGTAACTGCCCGCGCCGGACAGCGGCCGCCGCTCCAGCCGTCGCAGCAACTGCTCGACATTGAGGCCCGAGATCGCGCCATCATGGCCGTTCAGCGTCGCGCTGCCGTCGAGCGATTGCATCAGCCCGAACGGGCTCGAGCCGGACGCCACCAGCGAGACGTTGAGATTGCCGCGGCCCGACAGGCGGTTGATGCCGAACAACTCGCCGGCGCAGGCCTGCAGGTCGACATCGAGGAATTGGAATTGCGCCTTCACGTCGGCGGCGGTATCGGAGCGGGCCACGCCGAGCGAGCCCTTGGCGACGCCGCCATAGACCTGCGCCTCGCCGACGGAGAGCGCGAGCGCGCCGCCGCGCAAATTGGCGCCGAAGGCGGTGCGGCCGAGTTTCGACGGCCCGACGGTGACCCGCGCCGCCGACAGGCGCATGTCGAGATCGGTGCTCGACAACGCGTTGAGATCGAACATCTGCCGGTTCCAGTCGCGCGCGCCGCTTGCAAGCAGGCGGAAGGTGGAGATGTAGGGCGTGAAGTCGAGGGTGTCGGCGGCGAGCGTTGCCTGCAGGCTCTGCCGTCCGTTATTGGCATAGGTCATCACCCCCTCGGCGACATTGCCGTCGAGTTCGACATTGACATTGGTGAGCGCAATCGAGGCGCCGACCACATTGGCGCGCGCCTTCAGGGCGAAGCGGCCGAAGCCGCCGGCGCCGGGCGGCGCCTGTCCGGTCCAGTTCAGCGCGGTGCGCAGCGACGGGCTGTCGATGGTGAGCGTGCCTTCCATCAGCATGCTGGTGCGGTTGGCGACGGTGCCGTCGAAAGCGAGCTTCACCGGGTTACTCGAAAGCCGCGCCTTTAGCCCGGAGCGGTCGCCCGACAACGCCGCGAGGAAATCGGAGACGCCGATCGCCCCGTCGATGCGCTCGCCGCGCCAGCCGAACTGTCCGGTGACCGCGAAGGATCGCGAGATCGAAGGCCAAGCCAGCGACAGATTGATGTCGTCGAGCTTCTCCTCGGCGTCATTGCCGGCGTCCTCGTAGGTCAGCACGCCGTCCTGGATGCGGATCTCGGAGAACGACACCTGGTTGTCGGCGCCCGGCTTCATGGTGCGGGCAATGGTCTGGATGAACGGTGTCCAGTTGCTCTCGCCGTCGGCTTCGCGCTTCACGCGGATCTGCGGCCGCAGCATCATCACGTCGGCGATCTCGAAGCGCTGCAGCAGCAGCGGCAGCAGCCTGAGATTGGCGGTGAGCACGTCGACGCGCAGCGCCGGATCGTCGCTGCCGCCCTTCAGCCCGACGTCATGGAACGAGACATAGCTGCCCGGGAAAACCGAGACCTCGATCGAACCCTTCACGGTCAGATCGAGCCCGGTGACGGCGCGGATCTGCGCCTCGACCGCGCTGCGGAGCGCATCGCGATTGATCAGCCAGGAACTGGCGATCAGCCCGACCAGCATGAGGCCGAGCAACGCCGCAATCGGCGTCCCCAGGCGCTTCATCCCTTGGGCCATCGTCACTGCCATGTCCTGTGCGGGCGGTCGGATCGCGGTTGAACTGAGGTTGGGCAGGAGCGCCGGGACCCCTGCCAACATCGGCAACTTGAAGGCTTTTCTTGACGCTTTCAAGGCCGCGTCAAGCGTGTCGCGGGTCCATCCCAAGCGTTGTTTGGCCGCGCCCAAAGCAGGGGGTGCAGCCCACCCGCCCATCATTGACGCATTGCGAAGATTTCGCCTAATAATCCCGGCAATGAAGGCCGCACCGGCTTTTTTCTCCGATCAGGTCCTATTTTCATGAACAAGGTTTACCCCGACGCCAAATCGGCCCTCGACGGTCTCCTCAAGGACAACATCATGATCATGTCCGGCGGCTTCGGCCTCTGCGGCATCGCCGAGACGTTGTCGGATGCGATCCGCGACTCCGGCGTGAAGGGCCTCACCGTGGTTTCCAACAATGCCGGGGTGGACGGCATCGGGCTCTCGCGGCTTTTGGAGACGCGGCAGATCAAGAAGATGATTTCGTCCTATGTCGGCGAGAACAAGCTGTTCGCGCAGCAATATCTGGCCGGCGAGCTCGAACTCGAATTCAATCCCCAGGGCACGCTGGCCGAGCGCATCCGCGCCGGCGGCGCCGGCATCCCGGCGTTCTTCACCAAGACCGGCGTCGGCACGCTGATCGCCGAGGGCAAGGAGGTGCGCGAGTTCGACGGCGAGAAATATCTGATGGAGCGCGGCCTGTTCGGCGATCTCGCCATCGTCCATGCCTGGAAGGGCGACACCGCCGGCAACCTGATCTACCGCAAGACCGCGCGCAATTTCAATCCGATGATGGCGACCGCGGCCAAGGTCACCGTCGCCGAGGTCGAGCACCTCGTGCCGGCCGGCGAGCTCAATCCCGACCACATCCATACGCCCGGCATCTTCGTGAAGCGCATTGTCGAGGTGGGAACGGCCAAGAAGCGCATCGAGTTCCGCAACACGCGGCCGCGGCCGAGCGCGTGATCCGGAAAAGCGGGAGAGCGGTTTTCCGATAAGATCACGCGCAAGACAATCAACTTCGACAGCAGGAATTTAGGATCAGGAGAAGCCCATGGCCTGGACCCGCGAACAGATGGCCGCCCGCGCCGCCAAGGAGTTGCAGGACGGATATTACGTCAATCTCGGCATCGGCATTCCGACGCTGGTGTCGAACTACATTCCCGACGGCATCGACGTGAACCTGCAGAGCGAGAACGGCATGCTCGGCATGGGCCCGTTCCCCTATGAGGGCGAGGAGGACGCCGACCTCATCAACGCCGGCAAGCAGACCGTGAGCGAGCTGCCGACCACGAGCTATTTCTCGTCGGCCGATTCCTTCGGCATGGTGCGCGGCGGCCATATCGATCTCTCCATTCTCGGCGCGATGCAGGTGGCGCAGAACGGCGACCTGGCCAACTGGATGATCCCCGGCAAGATGGTGAAGGGCATGGGCGGCGCCATGGACCTCGTCGCCGGCGTCAAGCGCGTCGTCGTGGTGATGGAGCACTCGGCCAAGGACGGCCCGAAGCTGCTGAAGA